>JBAVUZ010000177.1:0-2349 GCA_049697035.1 Candidatus Angelobacter sp.
GCGTGATGTAAACGCGCACAGTATTGTGAACGTCAGCACGCGGTTTGAGCTGGGCCGCGATTTGACAGTAGAAGGAGCAACTGTTGTCTTTGGAGGCATTGCTCCTTATCCATGGCATGCAAAAGAAACTGAGCGGGCGATGAAGGGGAACAAGCTGTGGCTGGCGGAAATGCCGCGACTGGCTGAAATCCTGGAGCGCGAAGTGCTGGCGGAGCTGAAGCGCTGGGCACCACGCATGAAAGGGCTGCCTTCAGAAGGCTTCACAGACGAATACCGAGCGCAGCTCGCTGTCTCATTCCTCTATAAAGCGGTAGTGAACGCGCTCTTGCCCGACAAAGGCGCGGTCCCTGAGGACATCCGATCGAGTGGCATGATCACCTGGGGAGAGTGGCCGGCAAGCGGCGGAACGCAGGATTGGAACAAGAGCCAGACGTGGAAAGCGCCCGTGGGTCAGCCTTACATCAAGCTGACAGCGATGTACCAGACATCGGGGCAACTGCACTACACGCATGAGCTGCCGGTGCCGCCTTTGACGGTGAATGGAGCCTTTGTCCAGAGCAGCCGTGCACTGGCGAACTTCCACTTCATCATTCCCGGGAAAAAAGAGAAGGTGACGGTACTTGAGCTGCGTCACCATCTGTCGGAATTTTCCTCGGCCTTTGTTGATCTCATCACTGCCGAGGAGATTAAAGATGGCGGCATCAACTTTCAGGGAATGGGAGGAGACCAGCCGCTGTTTGCGGTTGATCAGGTGCGTTACCTGGGACAATCGATTGCCATGGTGCTGGCGAAGACCGAGCAGGATGCCATTGATATTGCCCTGTACGTAACAAAGAGCTGCATTGGCTATGCGACGGTAGTGTGGCCCGAAGAGCCCCCGCCACCCGATGGCAAACGCTGGAACAAAGAATGGTACGAACCAATTCTGGATCTTGAGCAGGCCATTGCCATGGGCAGCATCTTTGCTGATGCTCCTGAGAGCGCGCCTTTTGCAACGCACATCTGGAAAATTACGCGTCCGGGCAGCCGCTTTGACTGGATGACCCCGAACAAAGACCCGCTCGACCGCAAGATTGTGAACCGGCCAGGAAGCGTGGATGGCCTCTCCTGCCAGATCGTGGAGAGCACCCAGATCAATGGCGGCCAGGCGCACTTCTATATGGAGCCGCAGGCTTGCATTGCGCTGCCCGCGGATGAGCGGCGCATCATCATGAAACCTTCCACGCAGAGCCCCATGGAAATGCACGCCACCACGGCCATGGCGCTGGGCATTGAATACCACCGCATTGACGTGCAGGTGCCGGCGGTAGGCGGCGGATTTGGAGGCAAAACCGAGCAGGCGCGTTTTGTTGTGGGCCCCACTGCCGTAGCTGCATATTCAAGCAAGCAGCCGGTGCGAGTGGCTGTGCCGCGTGAAGAAGACACCATCATGATCGGCAAGCGCCACGCCTATTACGGCCAATACCAGATTGCGGTTGACCGCGGCCTGGCCAATCCTAATGACAAAGGAATCATTCGCGGCTTCCAAACCAAAATGTACGGCGATGGAGGGGCGTTCTACGACTGCTCTTTTATCGTGTCGAACTGCATCCAGCTTCGCGCCGACAATGCTTACAAGATAGCGAACTTCGAAAATCAGCTTGATGTCTGCCGCACCAATACCGCCCCAAGCACGGCGATGCGCGCTTTTGGCGATGTTCAGGGGAAGAACATCATCGAGAACGCCATTGACGATGCAGCTTTTTCCCTCGGCATGCGGCCGGAGGTTTTGCGGGAGAAGAACTTTTATGACCGTGGGGATGTCACTCCGTTCGGGCAGGCGTTGTCTTACTGCTACATGAAAGACGTGTGGAAGTACCTGAAGGAAATATCCAAATATCACGAAAAGCTGCGCGCAGTGGAAGAGTTCAACAAGAAGAACCGCTGGCGCAAGCGCGGCCTGGGCATGATCCCCGTGAAGTATGGCTCCGGATACAACTTTGTGCAGATTGAGCAGGCGGCAGCCATCATCTCCATTAATCAGGGCGATGGCAGTGTAATTATCCACCAGGGCGGCATAGAGATGGGACAGGGGCTGACGACCCAGATTGTGCAGGTTGCCAGCTACGTGCTCAATGTGCCAATGGAAATGATCTATGTTGAGGGCACGCGCACCAGCGTGACTCCGCATCCCACCAGCACTGGCGGATCCACGGGAACCACATATAACGGAACTGCCGTGAAGAGGACGTGCGAGAAGTTAAGCTCGCGGCTCATGGAATTTGCTTATGAGATGCTGAAAGAAAACGGCCCAGCATATTGCAAGCAACAGAACATAGATTTCTGGAACTACGGCCAGCAGGGTTGGGC
>JBAVUZ010000178.1:0-3932 GCA_049697035.1 Candidatus Angelobacter sp.
GTCCATACGTACCTCGTCGAATAGGCTCGTCATTTCGTCTGGTTGCATCAGCGTGAACGGACCCAGATAACCATTCTGGTAAAAAAAGTTTTTTTCCGCGTCGGAAAGATAATAGTCCTTCCTCATATAACTCCTCCTTGATTTGTAGGTCTAGGCTGCTTTTAGTGACTGTTGGTTAACACCGCCGGGCTCTCCTGGCGCAGAGAGTCAACCTTGGCGGCGATGGCTGCTATTGTGGAGTCAGTTTTGTGGAAGAAAATGCGTACGGGCACAGCTGCTCCGGTCTCATTGTGGATCCGTGTCAGGATTGTACCCAGATGCAGTGAGTTACCGCCGATGTCGATAAAGCGGGAATCGCGGCTCACTCCCCTGACTCCGATTACATCTTCGATGATTTTAGTTACTACAGCTTCAGTTTCCATGTGTGGTTACCACCTCCTCAGCTTCCTTCGTCATGCGAGCAGTAAGAATGGACGCGAGCGCCTTACGGTCCGCCTTGCCCGACGACAGTTTCGGAAAATCGTCGAAAATTGCGAGATAACGAGGCACCATATAACCTGGCAGCTCGTCCAGAAGTCGAGCACGAATCCGATGGATCTGCTGATCGACGTCGCGCGCCCCCGCTTTGCCGCTCTCATTGAGAAGGATTCCTGCAGCCAGGACTTTTTCCTGATACCTGGACTCGACCAGCACGACCTCCGAGTCGTGCACATTCGGCACACTATTGATGACGCGCCGCACTTCATTCGGGTGTACGCGATAGCCGCCGATCTTTATTTCGTTATCTTTCCGCCCAAGATAGAAGAGACTGCCATCCTCCTGATAAATACAGACATCACCACTGCGATAGCAGCGTATGCCGTCCAGATACGTCACCGCAGCCTCCGTCTCCGCCGCCAGGTTCCAGTAGCCCCTCATGACCTGCGTACCGCCGATGTACAGTTCGCCAGGCACATTCTTTTCTGTGATTCGCTCGCCTTCGCTGCCGACCAGGAAAGTCTGCACATGCTTGAACGGCCTCCCGATGGGGTAAAGCTCTTGCCGGCCAGGCTCAATGTCTCTGATCGTGTACGCAGTGCAGCCGCACGTGACTTCGGTTGGACCGTAAGCATTGATCACTTTAACGCCTGCCCCTGCCCGCAACCATCGCTGCACAGTGTCAACATTCGGGATATCTGTTCCAGTTAGCACGGTCTGGAGGTGCGGCAGAGGGGTAGTACCGAATTCGGCAGCCTGGGCAATGAGTCCAAGCATCAGGCCCCAGGCGGAAAAATGGGTCACATTGTTAGTTGCTATCGTCTGAAACAACAGATCGGAGAACACAATGTCGTCGTGGACATGCAGACGAGCCCCCTGGGCCAGTGGGAACAACATGTCGATGAGAAAAACATCGAAATGCAGCGGCGAGAAACTGGCGCAAACCGATTCCGCACGGACGTCGTAAACTTCTTCAGTCCCCTCGAAAAAATCGACAATGCTGCGATGGTCGATCAGGACACCCTTGGGCCGTCCAGTCGATCCGGATGTGTAGATGCAGTACGCTGGCAAGTCCAGAAGCCGCTCCGGTGAACTTACGTCCGGGCCGGGGACGTAATCGGTTGCTGCGCTCTCCTCTAGAACGCGCTCTAAGTCTTCCTGCAGAAGTAAGCCGGCCTACGGGGGAAGATAGGCTCCGACAGTTTCCCGCAGATCTTCCTCTGTGATGACGGCGGCAGGCGCTATGTCATTCAAGATGTATTGCAGTCGAGCTGCGGGCATGCGGGGATCGAGCGGAACGTGGATGCACCCCGCCTTAAAGGTGCCTAGAATTGCGGCCACCATGATGGCTCGCCGGTTCGCCACTACTACAACGCGGCTCCCAGTCTTACAGCCAATTGCCTGCAAGTGCATTGCCAGGCTGGTGCTGAAGCGGTCCAGGGCGCCATAAGTAATGCTGACCGCGCTGTCACAGACGGCAAATTGGTTCGGTTTGGCGAGAGCGTGGCTTCTGATGTCTTCGAGAAGGTGTTGACGCATGGGCTTGGGCTCTTTGCGCTTCTGCGGCGACGCACGATACGGGTTTCGCAAAACAACTTACTGACTTGATTCTTTTAGTGTCGGAATGATCGGGTTTCGAGCGAATAATCCTTATACCGCGGTGGGTACTCTTACTCTTTCGACCGGCTGCTGGCTGCGCACCGGCACCGGAGTGAGCCAGCCGTGGCGGTCGCTCTTCTCGCCGCGCACGATGGCGTAGAACTCCTTCTGGATCGCCTTGGTGATGGGGCCAATCGCGCCCTTGCCCACATCGATCTTGTCCACGGAGCGGATCGGCGTGACTTCTGCTGCCGTCCCGGTGAAAAATGCTTCGTCTGCGATGTAGAGCATCTCACGCGGAATCATCTGCTCGACAGTCGTAATGCCGAGGTCGCGCGCAATCTGCATCACGGAGTCGCGGGTGATGCCCGGAAGGACCGAATTACCCAGCGGCGCCGTGATCAGCTTCTCGCGATGCACCACGAACACATTCACCCCCGATCCCTCACTCACAAAGCCGTTGATGTCGAGTGCAATGCCTTCGGCAAAGCCGTTGACGTTGGCTTCCATCTTGATGAGTTGCGAGTTCATGTAATTGGCGCCCGACTTGGCCATGGCCGGCAACGTATTGGGCGCGATCCGCGTCCAGGAAGAAACGCAGACGTCGCAAGCTTCACTTTCGCCGCCCAGATATCCAAACGGATAGTTAATGATGTAAACCTCGGTGGGCGTGTTCAATGCGGTCACTCCCGCCTCGCCGTAGCCGCGGAAAATGATGGGGCGCACGTAGCACGGCCACGTGCCGTTGCCGGCGACGGTTTCCAGCATTGCCTTCACCAGTTGGTCGCGGGTGTAATCGACCTCGATGCGATACACTTTGGCCGAATCGAGTAACCGTTGTATGTGCTCGCTGGCGCGGAAAATCGCAGGTCCCGCGGGTGGCGCATAGCACCGGATCCCCTCAAACACCGAGGAGCCATAGTGCACCACGTGCGACATCACGTGAATCGTGGCATCATCCCAGGGAATAAGCTTGCCGTTGTGCCAGATAAATTCCGATTTCTCGATCGCCATAGCGACTCCTTCAGCTGCGGTCTCTGTCCGGTCAGGTGATTCTTGCAGAATCTGTTCTTGTCCAGTTCACTAACGTCCAGCATCACGATGCGCCTGAACGGATCGTCAGGATCCTTCCAATCGATGAGGCTGGCAGATCACATCCACAAATACCAGTTGCTGGAGATCGATCCGACTTATTTCCTGTTGGAAGGCAGCCCGCGCTTTAAAATGGTTTAATAGCGTGCGGCCTAAGACTGCATTAACATTTCGCTTTGGGGGTTAGCCATTCAGGTTCCAGACTCACTGCCGCTGATCTTTGGAGGAGGCTTATAGAAACAACAACTTTTTGTCTGCGGCTGTCGAAACCCGCGTACCCAAGACACGGAGCACGCCGCAGGTATTCAGCACGGAAGGAGCCAGACGATAACAGAGATTGCGGTGATTTCGCTGGTCGATAACCGTACTCATGTCCACCCTTTCACGAAGTCGGCTTCTCAATACGGAAACGCTTGTGCCTAATGTCCGGCCCACGAGAAATAACGACGATTCGCAGCTTCAAAAAGCCTTCCGGGCAGGCTCTCGCCTTAAACCCTTACATTGTGGAAAATCCTGCAGGGGTGCAGTTCCAATTCGTAATCCTATGCCAGAGGTGCAGTTCCAATTCGTCATCCTATGCGCAGAAGGAGAGGGAATGTAACTGTCTTCGCGGACAGGTAAATGGCCACAAGGCGACCCTGTACTTCACCCTGTCCACCACCTATCTGGGCAGCTGCCCTCGCTAACGAATTTTGCCGGATTTTTAGCATTCCGCGCTTTATCTTCGCCTGTTCTTTGTCGGGTGCCATTGCTTCGGTTTTTTT
>JBAVUZ010000179.1:0-2113 GCA_049697035.1 Candidatus Angelobacter sp.
CATCCGAGAAATGTGTGATTTTTGTCACATGCCAGCGACCGTCTACTATGAAAATATGGGTCTCAGATCATCCTATGAACTCTAACTCCAGTCGCTCGAATACCTTGCAGTTGGTGCTCGGCACAGGCGCTTTTGCACTGTGTTTCGCTGTTTTTGGCTCGGTTTCCGCCATGATGCCGGTGCTCAAAAAGACTTTTCACCTTGCACCTGTGCAGGCCAGCATCGCCATGGCGATTCCGGTGTTGCTGGGCAGCCTGGGACGCATCCCGCTTGGTCTTCTCACTGATCGTCTGGGAGGACGAAAGGTCTTTACATGGACCATGATCGCGTCCGTAGTAGCGGCAGTACTGATGGGCAAGGTTGAAAGCTATCCTCAACTGCTTTTGTTCGGTTTCTTTACTGGAATCGCGCTGGCCAGTTTTTCAGTCGGAGTGGCTTTCGTCAGCGGATGGTATCCCCCGGAAAAGCAGGGATTTGCTCTTGGCGTTTACGGCGCCGGCAACGTTGGACAATCCCTGGCCGCTTTCGGGGCGCCACTCTTATTCGTAAACCTGGGTTTCCGTAATACATTTTGGACATTCGCAGGATTGCTGGCCGTCTGGATCGTAATCTTTTTCTCGTTTGCAAAAGACGCTCCCCGCACTGCACCGCCAAAATCGCTTGCACAGATGACCCGGCCCTTGCGCGAAGGAATGAGCTGGGTGCTCAGCTTTTTTTATTTCCTCACCTTCGGCGGCTTTGTGGCCATGAGCATTTACCTGCCTATGTTCCTCACGGAGCTTTTTAAGCTGACGCCGCAGGACGCAGGATTCAGGACTGCCGGTTTTGTGCTGCTGGCCACAGCCTTGAGACCGGTTGGCGGCTGGTTGTCAGACAAAGTTGGCGGGCTGACGATTCTGCTTTGGATTTTTCCTTTTGTCACCGCAATGGCCTTATTGCTGACCTTCCAGACAATGGTCCCGTTCACGCTCGGAGCCCTGGGGATGGCCGCCGCCATCGGACTGGGAAATGGTGCGGTGTTCAAGCTGGTGCCTCAGTATTTCCCGCAGTCGGTCGGCGCAGTGACGGGGCTAGTAGGCGCCATGGGCGGCCTGGGCGGGTTCTTTCCTCCGCTGGCGCTCGGCTTCATTCGACAGCAGACGGGTTCATTTGTGTGGGGCTTCGTGCTGCTGGGCTGTTTCGCACTGATTTGCCTTCTGGTGGCAAAGTTAACTGCGCAGGGACGCTTCCAAAAGCAGATCGCCACCATGGCCTAGATGAACGATGAAAACCAGGCGATGGCGCCTCGACATTCTACTATCGTTAAACGATATACTTTCGGGGGTGGAGAGGTTGATGCATGAAATCGGCTGAACGCCCCAATTCTGTCTTAAAGGTATCAACGGCGAACCGACGAGATGTGGTTCACGCGACGCTCTGGGGTCTGGGTGTGGCTACTGCGCTGCTGGTGGCTATCTTTGTCGGAAGCAATTCCCTGAAGCATTACGATGCAGCTCTTGTGCCGTACACCGGCGCTTGCGTGTTCTCGGCCTTTGGCATCGGATACCGATTTGCCATGTGGTTGCGGCGTCCACCAACGCGCAAATACTGGTTTCGCGGATGGGAGATCTTTTTTCGTCCTTCAAAACTGGCGCGCAATGTTGTCCGGCTGGCGCAGGTGTTCTTCTCTGATTTCTTTGCGCAACGATTCATTGAAAAGCGGTCGCCTGCCCGCTGGGCTGCCCACTGGCTGATTGCCTGGGGTTGCATTCTTGCCGCGGCCGTAACTTTTCCACTTTCCTTTGGATGGGTGCACTTTGAGAGCGCACCTGGCAACCAGGAAATCTACCGCGCCTTCGTTTTTGGCCAGCACGTTTCAACATTTCATCTGGGTACCATCACCGCTGCGCTCACCTTTAACATTCTGGACATATCGGCGGTCATGGTGTTGACGGGATTTTCTATTGCACTGTTCCGCCGCGCACGCGACCGCGGCGCCATCTCCGTCCAGCAATTTGCCCAGGACATGATGCCTCTGCTGATGCTGTTCGCGATCTCAGTGACCGGCCTCTTCCTGACGGCATCCACACACTTGCTGCATGGACTGAACTACGGTTTTCTCTCCATGCTGCAC
>JBAVUZ010000180.1:0-1500 GCA_049697035.1 Candidatus Angelobacter sp.
GTATTGAACTTAAATCCAGAGTAGACGCTTTTTGTACCATTTGCA
The DNA here is from genome assembly GCA_049697035.1 of Candidatus Angelobacter sp. Classification (GTDB taxonomy): domain Bacteria; phylum Acidobacteriota; class Terriglobia; order Terriglobales; family Acidobacteriaceae; genus Angelobacter. The sequence goes on from JBAVUZ010000180.1 coordinate 46, forward strand.
TCTCAATTGGTGAACAAGGGAACCGGTTCTTTGCGACTGGATTCTCAATGCAAGTCTTTCAGGCCCGAATTTCAAATTCAGATTGTCTGACCCAGGATTTTCAAAACTTTCAATACCAAGAGAGGAAAAGATTGAATATGAGGATATTTTGTATAGCCGCGATTATGGCAGGGCTTGGTCGCGACGGGTGCCACTGCGCAAACCTCGGCGGGCGGTTCGGCGTCCGGCAACGCTTCAGTGACTCCCGGCCAGGCGAGTGCTGGAGCCAATGCCAGCCAGAGCGCGCAGACTCCGGCCGCGTCAACCGGCGTGAATGGCGCAGCCAACGCTCAGGCATCGCATCCCAGCGAGAACAAGAAGGACGATAAAACTTCTGCCGCTGCCGGCAGCAACAGCGCAGCTGGCGTCAATGGCGCTTCCTCAGCGCTGAGCAGTGGGACAACTCTGCAAGCTGAACTGACAAAGTCGATCGATGCTAAAAAAGCAAAGCCCGGTGACGAAATCTCGGCCAAGCTGACTCAGGACGTGAAGAGTTCCGGTCACGTGGTGTTGCACAAAGGGACAAAACTTGTCGGGCACGTAACCGAGGCGCAAGCCAGGAGCAAAGAGAACAGCGAGTCCAAGCTGGGCATAGCTTTTGATAAAGCGATGTTAAAGGGCGGAGAGCAAATGGCATTCACCGGCGTCATTCAAGCGCTGGCGGCCCCGGTGCAGGGCTCGCTTTCTGCGGCCACAGATGAGGGTGGGAACCTGGGATCGGGAATGGGCAGCGGCACTGCCATGGGCGGCGGACGCAACGGCGGAGGCGGCATTGCTCCCATGGGTGGCGGCGCAGTCAACTCAACGCTGGGAACTGCTACTAACACCGTGAATAACACCGCCGGATCAGTTACGAACACAGCGACCGGCGCAGTGAACGGGTCGGTAAACCAGGCAACGGGTGTGGCAGCAAATGGCGCCATCAACTCCGCGACCCGCGGCGTGGTGGGAATGCAGGGAGTAGCGCTAAACACAGTGACTACCGGCAGCGCTCAAGGTTCGGTCGTCAGCTCGGCCACCAAAAACGTGAAGTTAGATACCGGAACGCAAATGATTTTGCAGGTGACCGGTTCTGCCGCGGCACGCTAACCTCCGCTCTTTTTCAGCGGTCAAGTTCCAGGCTTGGCCGCTGTTTCTTTGCCACGCGAATAAGAATGCACTGCAATCCGCGTCAATCCACCACACAGAAACGCTGGACGAACCCACGCCTTCAATGTTTGCGGAGGATGGGCACTCCGGTCCGCGTAGGTTTTTGCCTTTCCGATTAAGGCGATCTTCTGGTTTACCAGTACGTCACACTCACCTTATCCAGATACACACTGTACGGCGTTCCTGAGCCGTTCGCGTCCGACTGATAAGCAACGTCCAGGCCACTGCTGGAGTCGGCGGTGTGTTGCATGCTCAAGTTCACCAGGC
>JBAVUZ010000181.1:0-5065 GCA_049697035.1 Candidatus Angelobacter sp.
CTTGTCATCCAGCCCGTTGGCGAATGCCAGGTTCTTTGAGTGGTCGGTGATGGCCATATATTTGTAGCCGCGCTCCCGCGCCGCCAGCGCCATCTCTTCAATGGTGCATTTGCCGTCTGTCTCCACGGTATGCATGTGCACGTCGCCCTGGATATCAGCCTGTGTTATCAACTCGGGCAGCTTGTCCTCTGCCGCGGCCTGTATTTCGCCGCAATCTTCGCGCAGCTCCGGCGGAATAAATTTCAGGCCCAGCTTCCTGTAAATTTCCTCTTCGGTTTTTCCCGCCACACGCTTGTTATCTTCCACGCGCACCAGGCCGTATTCATTGAGCGTATAGCCCTGCTTGATTGCGCGCTGGCGCAGTTGAACGTTATGGTTTTTGGAGCCGGTAAAGTATTGCATCGCCGCTCCAAAAGAATCTGGCGGAAGCAGGCGCACATCCACCTGCATGCCGCTACGGAGCTTAAAGCTCACTTTATTCTCGCCCTTGGCCAGCACGTCCAGGATTCCCGGGAAGCTCACGATACGATCAATGACGGCGTTGCGCTGGGAATCCGTATCGCAGCATTTGCCCGTTACCAGCAGATCAAGATCGCCCACGGTCTCGCGGCCGCGACGCAGTGATCCCGCAGGCGTAACTTTTTCCACGCCCGGCAGCCCCGCCAGGAACTCGGTCATCTTGGTGGCAATTTCGTCGGCGGTGTTGAGCAGAAACCGCCCGGTAAGCTGGCGGTAATTCTCAATCGACTTCAGTATCTTCTGTTCTGACTTTTCGCTCAGGCGCGGCAGCGTGCGCAGCTTGCCTTCACTGGCCAGCTTGGCTACGCCTTCCACGTCGCAAATTTGAAATGCATCCCAGATCAGCGCAATGGTCTTCGGGCCCAGGCCAGAAATCTTGAGCAGCTCTAGCATCGACGGGTGGAATTTCTCGAGCATCTGCTGGTGGAAGTCGAGTTTGCCGGTCGTGTTCAGCTGGCGGATGTTTGCCGCCATGCTTTTCCCGATCCCGGGAATCTCAAGCAACTCCTTCTCCGCCATCGTCGAAACCTGTTGCGGCCAGCCTTCCAGCGCCTCCGCCGCGCGTTCATACGAGCGAATGCGAAACCCGTCTTCATTGGCGACCTTCATCAGGTCAGCGGTCTCATAAAAAATATTGGCGATGGCTTTGTTGTCCATGAAGTAACATCTCGAGCGTAGCGAGAGAACCCTATTGTAACGATAGCGGGAAGGCTTGTGCAGAAGCGATAATCGATAAACCTGAAAAGTCTGAACGATGATAGGGATCTCCCACTTCGACAAGTTGGGATTCTGAACAGCTAAGGAAGAGCAGCTATGGTGTCCAGGAATTATTCGTTACAATAGCGATCTCTCGCTCCGCTCGAGATTTAAAACAAAATGCCAACTATCCAGGTCAACGGCGTCAACCTTTTTTACAAAGAGTCCGGCAGCGGCCCGGAAACAATTGTCTTCTCACACGGCCTGCTGATGGACCATTCGATGTTTGAGCCGCAACGAGCCGTCTTTGAAAAGCAATACCGCGTGATCGCTTATGACCACCGCGCACAGGGCCAGTCCGAAGACATCGGCCGTGGATATGACATGTCCACCATCGCTGACGACGCAGCCCTGCTGATTCGCGCGCTCAAGGCCGCACCCTGCCATTTTGCCGGCCTTTCCATGGGAGGCTTTGTGGGGATGCGCCTGGCCGCGCACCATCCTGAGCTGGTCAGCACGCTCACGCTGATGAATACGACCGCGACCAAAGAAAAGCCGACGAACCGCACTAAGTATGCTTTTCTGGCCCAGATGGTAAAGATTTTCAGTCCCGCGCCCTTTACTTCGATTGCCGTCAAAGAACTTTTCGGCCAGACCACACGCAGGAGCGCGGAACGTCGACCGATGCTGGAACGATGGACAGGAAAGTTGCGGGCGCGTCCCCGCAACATCGCTCGATCATTGCTGGCTGTAATGAATCGCCGTGAGTTCCGTGCCGACGAACTGGCCGCCATCCGCTGTCCCACGCTGATCATCACCGGCGAGGATGACACCGCGCAGCCGCCAGCCAACTCAAAAAGCATGGCCGCCGGCATTCGCGGCGCCCGGCTGGTCAATATTCCCGGCGCAGGCCACAGCAGCTGCCTGGAAACGCCAGACGCAGTGACTGCCGCGATGCAGGAATTATTGCAAAGCGCTAAGAGCGTCGTGGCCCACTGATTCGTCGGGTTTCAAGCTCTCCTGTTTGAATTGATAGTTGGGGACTCGCATGGCGAGGCCCTTATAATCAGAGCAGCTTATGAAAAGAGCTCTTCACATCATTCTTGCCTGCACATTCCTGATGATCGGTATGACTCTCGCGCTTGCCGCGCAATCACAGCAACCCGCGCCGTCACCGAAGTCTGATGATATTCCCGTAACCGACGGAACGTCCGGCCCCTGCTCCATTGAGTTCTCCGTCACTGACTCAGACGGCAAGCCAGTATATGCGGCGCGAATCGACGTTCATCTGGCATATGGCGCATTTGGCGCGCACAAACTCGATATGGGCGTTTACACCAATGCGCAAGGCAAAGCTAAATTCGTTGGTATCCCCATCAAAGTCCGCAAGCCGCCGGTCGAGTTCAACGCCAAAAAAGATGACCTCGTCGGCGTGGCCACCATGGATCCCGCCACGGAATGCCAGGCCAAGCATGACATTGTGATGGACAAGAAGAAATAAGATTGCCAAAATCGCCGGAATTGCCAAAGAATCCAAATTTAAAAGTCCATGCCTGAGCAATTTAGAAACTTGTGGCAAGCTAAATTTCAATAGCCCGGATGGGTCCGCATTCGAACTCCGCGTGAATAATTAGAACGGATTTCCGCTGGATTCAATGATCCAGGAATCGCAGGCAGGCTGGTATGACTGATGATTCACAGTCCTAACCGCTAATCTAAACGCGATTGAAGTTGTCGTCCGTATCGTCATCAGCGCCGTGGCGGCGAAGAATACTCACCAGATTCTGTGAGAATGCCGAGCGTGGCATAACCACATCACAGCCGGCTTCCACGGCCTTGACCTTGAGATCACCCTGAACATGGGAGACAAAGCCAACAATGGATGTGGCTTTTTTGTACTTGGAGCGCATCTTGGTGATGACCGGCAACGTCTTGATGCCATTGCTGTTGAGGTCAACGATAATCAGAGACGGCTTTTCTTCTGAACCCTCAGTTTTTTCCGCGATGTCCTTGTCCGTCTTAACGAACTCGACCTTCACGTTGAGCTTGCGCGATACTTCCTGGATCTTGGCCACGAAGAAAAGATCGTCGACAAAGGCAAAAATCTTTGTCGGAGCATCCACGCGCTGGGTGAGCGGCTCCATGTTGGGCGCGGCCTGCGCGCCATTGTGGAAACGCGCTCCCTGCATGCTGTTGCCGTTGCCCTGGTTGCGATAGCTATGGTCCATTGGCCCCACAAAGCCCGGCCCGCCGCGACGCTGTCCGCCGCCACGATTGTTGCGGTTCTGGCGGTTCTGCCCGCCGGGGCGTCCCTGGTTGCTGGACCCATTTTGGCTGTTCTGGCTGTTCTGGCCCGGGTTCTGCGAGCCAAAATTCCGTCTCCGCCGCCGCGACTTGCGATTGCGCGGGTTCTGCGGATTCTGCGGTTGGTTCAATCCTTCATTCATTGGTATACCTGTGAGCTTTGATCTATCTGCCGGACTTCCAAATGTGGTGACCCGCTGTAAGCGAAATCCTCAGGGTCTGGCTGGAAGTCAGTCGGCTAAGTTTCGGAAAATCTTCGTTCTATCTGCGCTATTCTTAAAATCACTTTGCGCGAAAGGTCGCACCGGAACGGGCGGCTACTGAAGACTCCGTGATGTTACCACGAACGTGTCCTGACGCAAGCAAAAACTTGTAAATTTCCACCAACAGAATTCCACAACCTTTTTTGACTGCCCCTGAATTCTGATGAGTGGTGGGCGCTATAGGATTCGAACCTATGACTTCCACCGTGTGAAGATGGCACTCTACCGCTGAGTTAAGCGCCCCGGCGCTCTTCCGCATCAACTGCCTGGGATTCATATATTTTAGCAGATGCTTCGCAATCCTTCTGGGTGCAACAGTTCAAAAGCCTTTGTGAGTTTGCCTTAAAGCAAGCACTGCCTTGCTCTTCACGGCAGGTGGGGATGCAGAAGCCGGCGGAACAGGCCAAGATATCGAGGCTGGAACAAGGCCATATCCAGGGCAAAGAAGCCAGTCGTGAGGACAAACGCGACCACGAGCCGGACAAGATCGCCGGGCGACTTTTGCGGAAGCCTGGCATAACCCCACACTGCCCCGATCACCACCAGAAGATTGGCAAACCAAGCCGGAACCGCTATCAACAAATCCGGCCGCTTGAGCTGGCCGGTCTGAATCCACTGCGAAAGCTGCTGCAGGCCATTAAAAAAGAACGTAGTGGCGACCAGGTTGGAATAGTCCCACAAACCGGCGGCCGAAAAACCGATCCAATATCCCCACGCGTTCTTGCGGAGGGCCAGCACGATGGCAGCTATATACATCCAGGCCTGGAAAAAGTGAAGCCAGCGAATGTCAGCCTGCCACCATGCCGATACGCCGAGGACCAGGATGAATAAGCCTGCCCCGCTCAGGATGAGCCATTCGGAACCACCTAACCGCTTTTGCGCTATCGCCATGCCGAGTATTACGAAAAGGCACGGGGTCAAGTTCCGGGCAGCCTTGCCAGAGTGACATGGCGGTGTGTACCATGTGGCAGGTTTCTGGAATGCAGGAGAGAACGAATTGAGGGGGCGAATGGGTGAAGGGCAGTCAGGCGGAGAGCGCTGCGCCATTTGTGAATCCCGCCGCGAGACGGCCACGGTGGAAATCTTTCAATGTACCGACGAAGTCGATACCTACATTTTTAAAACCGACACGGCCAAGAAGATAGTGGCCGATGGAAGGGCCCCGCAGCCGGTATCACAGGAAATGCTCCGCGCTTTTGCCGGGATGAATGAATTCGATCTCGATCATATGCTGCATGTCGACCTCTCCCGTCCGGGAATTTTCACCCGGCGTTTTGGCGCTC
>JBAVUZ010000182.1:0-10162 GCA_049697035.1 Candidatus Angelobacter sp.
TTTTTGGTTTCCTCAGTGTCTCAGTGCCTCGGTGGTGGGTTTTTCTCATCTATTGATGTAATCTCGCGGCCATGAATTTTCGGCGTCGCCATTCGAGTTGTTTTGTCCGCCGGGAGGATGAGCCGGCTCCCGGCCATGGAGATACCAAAACTCAGCAAACCAGGAAGATAGTCGATGCCGCGCTGGCGCAGCCGGACTTTGCAAACGGCCCATTACCTGCGGCCATGTTGGCCGTTGCAAAGCAGGACTCACCACAGAACCGCCGAACACTTTATCAAAGCATGTTGAATACCTGGTTCGTGGTGCCCACCTGGGAAACTGTGCCGGATAAGCCGGGGTTTTCAACCGTTCCCGCCAACCTAGCTGATTCTTTGTCCCTTGAGCATGACTCAAGCGGCCAATCGGTGGCCGTGGCCTTTACTGACGAAAAGGCGCTCCGCAACTGGAACATGAGCATTGCGTGGATCGCGTTGCAGGGAACCGCGTTCTTTCAGGCAGTGGCAAGTACAAAGGCAGAAGAGATTGTCATCAACCCATATGAGCCGGGGAACCCCAGCTCGAAGATGATCCGTCCCGGCGGACGAGTGACGCGCTGGGAATTTGAAGAGCTTGCCGAAGGACGTATTCCGGAAAAAAATTCGAATGAGCAGGGAGCGCAATCGCAAAGTGCGCTGGTGACGATGCCCAAGCAGCTGCCGACACCGGCGATGTTTAGTGCGATTAGCGACGTTGCCGGCACTTTTCCTGAAATTGCGGCCATGTATTTCGGGCAGGTCATCTATCCAGACGGAGAACCGCATTGGACGATTGCCGTCGAGTTCGGCACAGCCATATCAGCCAAACAGGTCAAGCACATGATGGCCGCTCTGGTGGAAGCGGCGCGACGTGCTTTCCCGAAAAGCATTACGACAGATTTGCTGCCTGCATCAACGGCTCTGGGGCAGTCAATCAAGACAACTGGCCGCAAATTCTATTAGCGGCTGAGCACGGGAGAATAGCCTTCACCTCCGGCGCTTAAAGCACGCATGTGTACTAGATTGAACAGCAACTCTGGCAACCGGCAGGCATACTTAAGATAGAGGGCAAATATGGCCGATCCCGAAGCGCCAGGTAATGGAACTGGGGCCCAGCGCGCTCTGGGCACACAAGAATTGGAGCTTCCCGTGGTTGCACCTGATAACCGGAACGGCGTCAAAGTGCTCGCAACCGGCATTGCCGGCCTGGACGATATTCTTGGCGGCGGCTTTTCCCACAACCATCTTTACCTGATTGAAGGCGATCCGGGCACGGGCAAGACGACTATTGCCCTTCAGTTCCTGCTGGAAGGCGCCCGTCTCGGGCAAAAGTGCCTCTATGTCGCTCTTTCCGAATCAAGAGCAGAGCTTCTGGAGATTGCAGAGTCGCACGGCTGGTCGCTCGAGTCCGTCAATATTTTTGAAATGGTTCCCGATGATAAGGAGTTAAAGGCCGAGGCGCAGTACACGGTATTTCACCCTTCAGAAGTTGAGCTTGCGGACACCACCGGGGCCGTACTGGCGGAGGTGGAGAGACTTCAGCCTGACCGGGTGGTGTTTGACTCGCTATCTGAACTGCGCATGCTGGCCCGTGATTCTCTGCGTTATCGCCGGCAAGTCATGGGATTGAAGCGCTATTTTGCCGGACGCAACTGCACGGTGCTGCTTCTGGATGACCGCACTGGCGAAGGTCATGACCTGCAGCTGCAAAGCATTTCTCACGGCGTAGTCATGCTGGAAAGCCTGGAACGCGAGTATGGAATCAAGAGACGCCGGCTGGAAGTCAGGAAGCTGAGGGGCGCGCAATTCCGCGAGGGGTTTCACGACTACACCATCAAGCGGGGCGGCCTGGAAGTCTATCCTCGCCTGATTGCTTCCGAGCACAGTTCGGACTTCGCGCCAATGCAGATCACCAGCAGCATGCCGGAACTGGACCAGCTTTTTGGAGGCGGGATTGACAGCGGCACCAGCACCCTGCTCATGGGACCGGCCGGATGCGGAAAATCCACGATTGCCATGTGCTATGCATTATCAGCCGCGGAACAGGGTTTGACCGCGGCGGTATTCGCTTTTGACGAAACTTTAGCCACCCTGGTGCAGCGGGCGAAAGGGCTGGGGATGGACCTGGAGCCCCACATTCAATCTGGGAAGCTTGTTCTTCGCCAGGTGGATGCAGCGGAACTCTCGCCGGGCCAGTTTGTGCACGGCATCAGCGATCTGGTGTGCACGCAGGGTGTAAAGCTGGTGATCCTCGACAGCTTAAATGGCTTCCTGAACGCCATGCCGGGAGAAAAATTTCTGGCCTTGCAGATGCATGAATTGCTGGGGTATATGGCCCATAAAGGTGTGGCCACAATCTTAACGATTGCCCAGCACGGTTTTGTGGGTACCAACATCACCGCCACCGTGGATGTGAGCTACCTGGCTGATACGGTGCTTTTGTTCCGGTATTTTGAAGCTGCGGGAGAGATAAAACAGGCGCTTTCCGTAATCAAAAAGCGGAGCGGAGAACATGAACGCACAATCCGTGAGCTGGTGATCAAGAGCGGTGCTATTCGTGTGGGAAAAGTCCTCGTGGACTTTGATGGCGTGTTGACCGGCGTTCCCAAGTATCACGGCAAACTTAAGAGACTGGGGGGAAGCTCCTGAAAAAAATTCCAAGCCTGCCGCACTCCGGTCCTGATAATGACCTCCACGTCCTGGTGGTTGCGCCCACCGGAAGAGACGCGACTCTGATTGCGGATCTCCTGATGAAGGAAGGTATCGATTGCAGTGTCTATTCCAGCTCGGAGGTGGCCCTCGAGCGCATAGAGGGATCTGGCGCTCTGGTGGTTGCCGAAGAGGTATTTACGCCCTCCAACATTGCCGCCTGGGGCCAGAAAATTGCCACGCAATCCTCATGGTCTGACTATCCTTTGATCGTCTTGACCGTTGCTGGAGCCGTGGATCCAAACAGCCAGAAGAAAATGCTTTTCCGGGAGCCACTGGGTAACGTGGTCTTGCTGGAGCGGCCCATCAGGCCTGAGACCCTTGTGAGCACTGTGCAGGCTTCGCTGCGGAGCCGGCGCCGCCAATATCTGATCCGGGATCATCTGGCGCAGCGCCGGCAGACAGAAGAGGCATTGCTTCGATCAGAAAAACTTGCTGTAGTCGGTCGGCTTGCCGCCAGCATTGCCCACGAAATCAATAATCCGCTGGAGTCGGTCACCAATTTGCTTTATCTCATCGGAACATCCTCGAATCTGGATGAAGCAAAAATTTATGCCGCAACGGCCACCGATGAACTCGCACGCGTCTCGGAAATTGCCATTCACACTTTGAAATTCTTCCGGCAGCTGAGTAAGCCAACCAGCGTCTATTTGACTGAGCTTGTTGACTCCGCGCTGGTCCTGTATCAAGCCAGGCTGATTTCCGCTCGCGTAACCGTGCAAAAGGACTTCCGGGCCTGCCCGCCAATTACCGCGATGGCGGGCGAACTGCGTCAGGTGATCGTGAACATGGTAGGAAATGCGCTGGATGCGATGCGGGGCGGCGGCACTTTGAATATTCGTATTGACCGCGGGAGGGAATACTCAAACGGCTCTCGCACGGGACTGCGGTTGACCATTGCTGACAGCGGGTCTGGCATTTCTCCTGAGATTAAGAAAAGGCTATTCGAGCCGTTCGTTAGCAGTAAGGCGGACACGGGGACCGGTCTGGGGCTTTGGGTAAGTTCTGAGATTGTCCGCAAACATGGCGGAACCATCAGGTTCAAAAGCAGTTCGTCGCCGCCATCCACAGGGACTGTTTTTTCAATATTCCTTCCCGCCAAGTTCCGATTTAGGGAACACGATAGTCCATCTGCGGAACCTGACTTGGCCAAGGCAGCGGCTTATTGATACTTCTCCGGGCGTCCCGTGAGCCTTTCAATGCGCTTGGCGATTGGCGGATGCGTGGAGAAAAGGTTGCCGATACTTGCGGACGTGAGCGGCTGAATAATAAAAAGATGCGCTGTGGAAGGCGAGGCAATCATTGGGACCCTTTTTGAATAAGCATCAATTTTTTGCAGGGCGCGCGCCAGCGCATATGGATTGTGAGTGATGCCGGCGCCCGTTGCGTCAGCTTCATATTCGCGCGTGCGTGAAACCCATAATTGAATGAGCATGGCCGCGAACGGGGCCAGGATCAGCATAAGAATTCCGCCGCCTCGGTCGCGATCATTGCGATCACCGCCCATCCCGAACCAGAAGCCAAAGCGCGCCAGCATGGTGATGGCGCCGGCCAGCGTGGCAGCAATCGAACTGGTGAGGATATCGCGATTGCGCACATGGCCCAGCTCGTGGGCCAGAACGCCTTCCAGTTCGTCATCATCCAGAAGCTGAAGAATTCCCCGTGTAACCGCAACAGACGCATGCGCTGGGTTACGTCCGGTGGCAAAGGCGTTGGGTGAATCCGTGGGAATTACGTAAAGCTTGGGCATGGGCAGGCTGGCCTTCTGCGTGAGCCGTTCCACCACCGCGTAGATACGCGGCAGCTGTTCCCGGCTGATGGGCTGGGCCCGATACATGGCCAGAGCAATCTTGTCAGAGAAAAAATACGAAATAAAATTTGTTACTCCGGCAATGGCGAATCCGAGGACCATCCCGTTTTGTCCGCCGAAGTAATCTCCCACCCCAATGGCCAGCAGGGTAAGCAGCGTCAGCAGAAAAACCGTTTTCAAGTTGTTCATAACTAAGTAGATGATAAATACCACTGCAGGATTCCAAAAGCGTTTGAAGCTGGAGCAATCGGTTCAGGCAGAAATCTGCCAGAGCGCGCGCCCAATTGTTAAGAGTAGTAAAGTTGCATATCAAATTTGCAAGCGATTGAAAACAAAGGGATAAATTCGAAAATTATTAAGGATTCTAATGATTTTCTAATGGATTGCTAACCGAGGATTGGGTACTCTCTGACAGGCCAATATCGTGATTGATAGGCTTCTGCTACGACAGGGCCACTTTCCACGGTACTTCCGGGCTTTCCCTTCGCAAAGCGTGCCTCCCGCGAAGATGTAGTTAACGTCTTGAAACTGCAAGTCTGCAACATCTAAGGAGCGCAGCTATGAGTCACAACGATGATGGCTTTTTTCTATCAGAAAAAAGCTCAAAGGCAAGACTGCGGGAAGCCGAGAACGCACGCAAAAACCGTGCGGAGATTCTTAAGGCATATTCGCAGGGCAAAGTCTCCCGTCGCGAGCTGATGAAATGGGGACTGATTACAACTGGTGGTCTTCTGGCCCCCATTCATGGACTGAACCCGTTCGTTTCCAGCGCGTACGCCAGCGGCGGTGGTGGATCTACTATTCCTACCGGTGAACCCCCAAGCCCGACCTTTGGCGTGCTGCCATTCAGCACACCAATGCCGCGGTTTGATGTGATCGCACGTGGCAACAACCCATTGGGTGGCGATCTGACCCCGACACCCACGGCCCAGGCCAACCAGACGCAGCAGCCTCTGGATCCGGCCCTGGTCGGTGGGCAGACCGGGCTGACTGGCCCGATCGAAGGTCGTCCGGGTGGACCAATCTGGGCGCACCAGGGTTTCGGTGATCACGCGCCTCAGATTTCGGTTGAGATGTCACAGGCCCAGGCGCAGACCAACACGGTCTATAACCCTGCCGTGGCCTCGAACCTCAACTCCGGGATCGATCCAACCTCACCAATTCCACTGAAGTTCCATCCTGGTTTCCCGACACAGAATGCAAATTCGGTCTGGACATTCAACGGAACCATTCCTCCCAAGTTGGTCATGGGACGTTACGGTGAGCCGATCCTGTTCCGCCATCACAACCGCTTGCCTGCAGACGTTACGCAGAACAACGGCTTTGGACGCAACACGATCTCCACGCACGAGCACAACGGTCACCACGGTGCGGAGAATGACGGTTTTACCGGCGCGTTCTTCTTCCCCAACCAGTTCTATGATTATCACTGGCCGATCGTGCTGGCGGGCTTCCGCTCCGTCAACACAGACGCCACCGATCCACGGGCTGGCAGCCCCGCTGATAACGGCGGGATCAACAAGGTCCCGGGCGACTGGCGCGAAACCATGTCGACCCACTGGTTCCACGATCACATGTTCACGTTCACCTCACAGAACGTGTACAAGGGCAACGCTGCCATGTTCAACATCTACAGCGCGCTCGATCGTGGTGACGAAACAGTGAATGACGGCGTTAATCTGCGCCTGCCCAGCGGTTCTTCCAACGGGAAGGGCTGGGGCAACCTGGATTATGACGTCAACCTGATGCTCAATGAAAAGGCGTTTGACGCAAGCGGCCAGCTTTTCATGGACATCTTCCAGTTTGATGGTTTCCTTGGCGACCTGATGTGCGTGAACCTGATCTACAAACCGTTCTTCGAGGTGGAGCGCCGCAAGTATCGCTTCCGCATCCTGAACGCCAGCGTTTCCCGCTTCTTCAAGTACGGCCTGTCTGACGGCTCGCCGATGATCCAGATCGCGAACGACGGCAACCTGTTGCCGACGCCCGTGGTCCAGACGTTGTCCGACGAGCAGGGTATCGCCGAGCGCTATGACTGGGTGATTGACTTCTCCCGTTACAACATCGGCGACAAAGTCTGGATGGTGAACACCTGCGAGCACAAGGACGGCAAGAAGCCTTCTGCTGACCTCACCCTCGCTCAGGCGCTCTCCGGCACGTCCACTGATCCTTGCGTTGGAAAGTTCCTGGAATTCCGCATCGTGCGGAACCCGGCGACTCCTGACGTGAGCCAGGTGCCGAACGTGCTGATTCCCAATCCTGACCTGTCGAGCATTCCGGTTTCACGCGAGCGTACCTTCACCTTCGGCAGCGGCGCTTCACAGCCTCTGTCTGCGAGTGATCCTGCGGCCTACACCACGGGCGCAGGTGGTCAGAAAGGACCTTGGGGCGTACAGACCGACAACGGGCAGATGCTGAACGCGAGCTGGGGCCGCGTCTCGGCTGCTCCGGGCTACGGCACCCGCGAAGTGTGGACCCTGCAAAACGGCGGCGGCGGTTGGGATCACCCGATCCACATCCACTTTGAAGAAGGCCAGATCCTGGCCCGCAACGGTAGCGCTGCTAACGTTCCGGCATGGGAAAAAGGTCGCAAGGACGTGTATCGCCTACGTCCGGGTGGAAGCGTGACCCTGACCATGCAGTTCCGCGATTGGGGCGGCATGTTCATGGAGCATTGCCACAACACAGTTCACGAGGACAATGCCATGCTGGTTCGTTGGGAAATCGACAACGGTGGCGCGCCGTTCCTGCGCCCGCTGCCGACTCCGATCCCGACGCCGCAGGGTGTCAGCTTCGTGGCTCCGGACGACATAGCCCCGACCGCGTTCTAATCGGACGGGTGTAACAAATACTCAGGTGGGCGGCCCGTAACGCAAGATTCGGGCCGCCCTGCCTGATTCAATTCCGGATAAAAGCAGTCCAGGGGACAGGCAAGGAGCAGCATCATGCGACGGACAGGCCAGGCGGGCTTCGCGACAATTGCCGCCATTTTTCTTACCGCAATTCTTTATTTAGCAGCAGGTTCAACGCCCGCGGCGGCGGACAATGCCCGCTGGGGCGCGAACTATTTCCCAAACGTTGTTCTCACCACGCAAGATGGCGTCAAGGTCCATTTTTACGATGACGTGCTCAAGGGCAAGAGTGTGGTGATTGACCTGATCTATACCACTTGTCAGGATGCATGCCCGCTGGAGACCGCCCGGCTGGCGCAGGTCCAGAAGATGCTTGGTGATCGCGTGGGAAAAGATATTTTCTTTTATTCCATCAGCATCGATCCCACGCATGACACGCCCAAAGTGCTCAAGGCGTATCGGGATAAATACCACATCGGCCCGGGATGGACTTTCCTGACCGGCAAGAAGGCCGATATTGATCTCATCAGTAAAAAGCTGGGCCTTTACACTGAGCCTGATCCAAATGATCGCGACGGCCACACCCCCAGCGTGATGATTGGCAATGAACCGACCGGCCAGTGGATGCGCAACTCAGCCACCGACAATGCGCGCTTCCTGGCAAATATGATTGGAAACTGGCTCAGTAACTGGAGCCATGCGCAAACAATTGATACCAAAACAAATTATGAGCAGGCGCCGGCAATCGACATCAGCGACAGTGGCCGCTATACCTTTGCCACGCACTGCGCCGCATGCCACACCATCGGCCATGGCGATAAAATTGGTCCTGATTTGCTTGGCGTAACCAATGTGCGCGACCGGAGCTGGCTGGAGCATTTCATCTCAACCCCGGAAAGGCTGATCGCCGCAAAGGACCCCATTGCCGTGGCGCTTTATAAAAAATACAACGGCATTAATATGCCCAACCTGCGCCTGTCAGATTTGGAATTGAACAATTTGCTCGACTTTCTGTCGCGGCAAAGCGCTGCGCACGATAAGGACACAGCAAGCGCGGAAAAAGCCGGGGCTGCGAAGGCAGATTCCGCCCAGCCGTTGCGTTAGAGCAGCGCAGGAGCATTCCGCGGAGAATCGTAACTTTAAGTTGGCTGCGCTCGACCGATTTTTGCGGAAGATGGCCGCTCCTAAGCGAAAAGTCCCTCTCCCAGTCGGGCGTTTACATGCAGGCGGCTACGGGGCCGCCTGCACTCTATTTATTCTGTCGCTTCGCTCCAAACCGCTGCACATGCTCGACCCAGTAGATGGTGCTGCTCCTGAGGCACGCGCTTCGGCACGTAAGTCGGCCTCGGCGCGAAAAGACTACTGGTGGGCATTTCTGTCGCTTTGCTCCAACCCGCCGGTGCGCCATGCCCAATGGAGTCTCTTCCGTCCTTGAGGCAAGCAGTTCGCCGCGCAAGTCGGGCTCGCTGCTATGCCGGGTTCACTTGAGAGCGCTCTTGATCGCCAGCAGTTCCTTTAAGACCGATTCCAGAGCACTCAATCGCAGCGCGTTTGCGCCGTCTGACTTCGCTTCCGCCGGATTGTCATGCACTTCCATGAACACGCCATCCACGCCGGCTGCCACCGCCGCGCGCGCCAGGAGCGGAATATACTCCGGCTGACCTCCGGAAACGGCTTTGCCGCCGACACCTGACGAAGGCAGCTGGATCGAATGCGTGGCGTCAAACACCACGGGCGCAAACTGCCGCATGATTGCCAGCGAGCGCATGTCCACCACCAGATTGTTGTAGCCGAATGAACTGCCGCGTTCTGTTAGAACAATATTGTCATTGCCGGATGCGCGCACTTTTTCCACCGCATGGCGCATGTCCCACGGCGACACAAACTGGCCCTTCTTGATGTTGATGGACTTTGCATATTTGGCCGCGGCCACCAATATGTCGGTCTGCCGGCACAGGAAAGCGGGAATCTGCACCACGTCCACCGCTTCTGCGACGGCGGGAACGTCCTTGGCTTCATGGACGTCTGTCAGTACGGGAACGCCGGCCTCTTTTCCGATTCTTTCAAGGATGCGCAGGCCTTCTTCCAGCCCCGGCCCGCGAAAGCTATGCAGTGACGTGCGGTTGGCCTTGTCATACGACGCTTTGAAGATGTAGGGAATGTTTAGCTTGCGCGCTACCGCGCTGATCTCTTTCGCCATCTTCAGCGCATGCGCTTCGCTTTCAATCACGCACGGGCCGGCAATGAGAAAGAGTCCGGAGCCAAGGTTAAGGCCGTCGAGCTGGAATAAAGGAAGGTTGGGCATCTTGAAAAAGCTTACATGATTTCAATTGGCAAGGCATCTGCCTGAAACTTCAGGGCGTGTTGATGCGTTCTCAGACTTATAATCACCGCGATGGACCCACTTTCTTCGACCGGTATCGAACCCGCGCAAGACCAGGACCAACGGGACCTTTATCTCGGCATTCAGGCGGTGGACGTTTTCGTCAGCGACCTTGAGAAAAGCCTGCAATTCTATGTAAATCAACTTGGGTTCAGGTTGGTTTCAGATGTCATCCTTCAATCCGGCCGACGGCGGGTAGGCATCTCTCCTCCGGATGGCACGGCTGTGCTCAATCTTATTGCACCGGAACCGGATTCAGAGGAACACAAACTCATCGGACGGCCTACCCAGGTAGTTTTCGTTACGGAAGATGTTGCCGCCAAATATAGCGAATGGAGAAAGCGCGGAGTACGTTTTCACCACACGCCGCGGCTGCGGCGCATCAAGTACCTGC
>JBAVUZ010000183.1:0-2028 GCA_049697035.1 Candidatus Angelobacter sp.
GGCGTGAGCTGGGCCCTTTATTGTTGGCCGCAATCGCAATCTTGTCGTTTGGCCATTTCGGACTTGAACCATATTGTTCTGTTAAGCTCTCCAATTACCAAATTGCTAAATTATTCAATTGCCAAATCTCTCCATGGATCTTAAAAATCTTTCTCCCGCAATGATTTCTCAACTCGCCAACATGGTTGAGGACTACGTCACGAGCAGCCGCAAAAAATATGCGCAGCAGGCCGTGCCTCTTACGGACGAGCAGCGAACCGCGATGCAGCCCTATTTTTCCGCCGACATACTGGATCGTGCGCGGCTCTGCGTGCTGAAAGGCTCGCGCGTGTCAAACCCTTCCATGTACACCATGGCCAAGATGATGGGCATCCGCAACTTGCCGGACTTCGCCGATATGGTGGCAATCACCTTTGTGGACGTGATTGTCTCCCATCAGGAGTTCACCGATGCGTTGCTCTTCCATGAGCTTGTCCATGTGGTGCAGTACTCGCAGATGGACCTCAAAGAGTTCGCGTCGCGCTTTGTGAATGGCTTCATCCAGGGCGGTAGCTACGAAGAAATTTTGCTGGAGAAGAAAGCCCACGCTCTAGGTGATCGGTTCAGTTTATGGCAGCCATTTTCAGTCGATGAAGAACTGCGCCAGTGGCGGGAAGGGGGAACCCTGTGAGGAGCTTCTAATGCAGAGTGGCCTGGCCTGCTGGCAGATTGAAATAGCTCAAGGCCTTTGTGAAAGCCTGCGCCCCTACTGCCCTTCCCAACTTGCGGCCATTTAGATCGGCCATTTTGAAATGAATGCCGCCGTAGCGTCGAGACATGCCGGCCTGATCCGCTGCGTCGGTAAACGTGGCCCAGGAGAGAACTACATCTTGAGACGGGACCTTTCCAGGCTCTATCCCTGAACTTCCGGCTTTGACCATCGTTGACATGCCAAAATCATCACTGCCCGTGAACAATCTCATGGCTTCAGCAGCGGCTGCGCTGAACGTGCTATGCCCCGACACGTATTCGGGAAATGGGGGTGTCACAAACCCGGCTTTCTGGTACGGCTTCCATTCGGCGCCGTCAATCTCCTTTGTGCCTTCTCCTGGTCCGCCCCATGCTCGAAATTTCTTTCCTACGAATAGAAAGCGGATGGCTGTGATAGGACGAACGGAGTCGTAAGTTCGTTTTGCGTCCCATGTGGCAATGCTGGCATCCAGTATTGCATTAGTTAACACGAAGAACATTTTCGCGTCAGCATCCAAGCTGTGATGGTCTCTAGAAGAAACAAATTGCGCAATACGGCACCAATGTCCAGATGGTGTTTCTGATCCGGGTCCATCATCCCAGTATTCTGCAATCACCTTTTGTCGGTCGGTAAGATTGGCGCTTATATCGATTAAATCCATTGCCTGTTGGATGTAGGCTTCGCGGTTCTCTTTAAAGGTATATGGAGGGCTCGGCCTGAACTGGTCCGCTGAAGTTAGCGCGAAGGGCGCTACGCGGCTCCAGAATGGAACAAGGAAATGTTGCATCATTAAATCACCGCGGTTAACCACAAGTAAAGGCTGCCAACGGTCTGGATTTGAGAGATGAGCAGGTCCGTTCACTGGCTTATAGCCGCTGTAATCGTGGTATTCGCCTGGTGCAAGATCTCCGAGCTGATTGGCGCCATCGTGGTGGCACCCCTTAATGACTTCGGCGGCGGTAGTATTTCCAATGCCTGCCGCCGTTGTTAAGTCTGTGGAAGCGTTCGCCGGATCATATCCAAGCCGTTGCATCTGCTGATCAAACAGAGAGCGCTCTCTCGGCAATAAATCCAGCAGGCAGTGATAAGAGGCATAACTAATGGCTTTTTCCTTGTTTCCCGTTGTAGCTTCGCTCGGCGGACGGCGCAACTGGCTGGTCCAATGCGTTCCAGTTGCTACGCGGTCATAAGCAGCCCAAGCGTCATACATGCAGGTATGGGTCATCGCCAGCATTCGTGCTGCCTGGGGAGGCGCGGTATGCGTTTCTCTGATGGCCCGCAGTGCGGTGCTGTTCCAA
>JBAVUZ010000184.1:0-1564 GCA_049697035.1 Candidatus Angelobacter sp.
CTTGAGGAGTTGGAGCGTCTCATGGAGATTACGCACGATCGACTGGACGAGGCCGTTCTACATCTCATTCGCGGGGACTTGCTCATCGGCCTGGGCGATTTGCCGGCTGCCCAAACAAGCTTTCAGAAATCGATCGCGGTCGCACGGCGACAAAGCGCAAAACTTTACGAGCTGCGCGCCGCTACTAGCCTCACCCGCCTGTGGCGGGATCAGGGCAAGCGCGCCGAGGCGCATGATCTGTTGGCGCCGGTCTACGGGTGGTTCACTGAAGGTTTCGGCACGCCGGTTCTGCAAGATGCTAAGGCCCTGCTTACCGAGCTTAGCTAGTCTAATCCACACCAGCGCCTCGGAGGACAGAAAATGGCAATCAATGGTCACTCATTACTGATTTTACTGTCTCTCGGGACCGCGCCCATCATGGCAACTGAGGTTGCTGCTCAAAAACATATTGCACCTGGGGTCACCGACACGGAGGTCAAGGTCGGCCAGACGATGCCCTACAGCGGTCCGGCCTCGGCCTGGGGCGCGGTCGGAAGGGCGGAGCTTGCCTATCTCAAGATGATCAATGACCGGGGAGGACTCAGAGGGCGGAAGATCGCCCTGATAAGCTTGGACGACGGCTTCAGTCCACCAAAGGCGGTTGAGCAGACTCGCAGACTCGTCGAGAGCGATGGGGTGGCGTTCATCTTTAACACCCTAGGCCCGGGAAACGAGTCTATTCGTGGCTACCTCAATGAGCATCGCGTGCCGCAGCTGTTCATTCAGGCGCCATTTGAGAGATTCAACGATCCGCAACACTATCCCTGGACTGTGGGTTTGCTGCCAACGTTTTATCGCGAAGGTTACATCCACGCGCGGTACATCCTCGCTCATAAACCCGATGCCAAAATCGCAATACTTCATGCGAATGACGACAGCAGGGAGACCGTGATAGGTCTCAGGGATGGTCTGGGCGACAAAGCCGACAGGCTCATCGTCAAAGAGTTGAGCTACGAGCACAGCGATCCGACCATCAATTCGCAGGTTGCGACGCTCAAAGCTTCCGGCGCCGATACATTTTACAATGTCACAACTCCAAAATTCGCCGCACAGGCGATCCGCAAGGCCAGCGAGATCGGCTGGAAACCGCTTCACTTCCTCTCCTATGGGGCCCTGTCAATCTCCGCCGTGCTAGTGCCGGCAGGGTTGGAGAATTCGATCGGCATCATTTCAGCTCAATTTTGGAAGGATCCAACCGATCCTCAGTGGGCTAACGACGCAAACACCAAGGAGTTTCTCACTTGGCTGGAAGCATATTACCCTGGCGGCAAGCCGTCCGAAATCTTCGTCTATGCCGGCTACGCATACGCCCAAATATTGGTCTATGTGCTTGAGCAATGCGGCGATGATCTCTCTCGTGAGAATATCCTGCGTCAGGCGGAAAGCTTTCACGGTGTTACATTTCCTTGGTTGCTGCCCGGGATCACACTCGACACTAGCCCCACCGATCATCAAGCGATAAAGAAACTGCGCGAAACTCGGTTCAACGGGAAGACCTGGGAGCTGCTTGACGATCAGTCGAACA
>JBAVUZ010000185.1:0-4862 GCA_049697035.1 Candidatus Angelobacter sp.
ATTCGCCGTAGAGCAGGCCGGCGATGACAGGCCTCGCCGTCAGAAACGTGATCTGGCGGCTGGCTAAGTAGTAAATCACTGCCCAGATGAACGCGATCAGAAAATGCAGCAACAGCCCCAATGCCGCGGTCTTGGCGCCGCCCTGAAATGCCTTTGGTCCGAGCAACCCGGATGCAACCGACTGAAAAATCCGTGGCGGCGGCAAATGATTTTGGATGCCGTAACCAACACACGCCTGCGTAATATCAAATACACCGCACGCCAGCCCGCCCCAGAAGATGGCGAGCAAAGCGCTAGAGGATGGTGAGGTGGATGGCACGCGATTGCCTCCGCTGTCTCGTTCTGGCTACTAGAACTTTTTATAGACGCGCAAGATGCGAAATGGTCGCGGTCCTGCTCCGGATCATCTGCGTCTATCTGCGAAATCTGCGGCGATTACCCGTTCGCCTTCAGCAACTGCTCCGCGTGCTGGCGCGATGTCTCCGTCAACTTCTCGCCGCTCAACATCCGCGCAATCTCTTCCGTCTGCTCGGCCGCAGTAAGCGCACGGACGAGCGTCTTCGTCCTCCCCCCGGTCTCGCGCTTTTCTATCAAATAATGATGGTCGGCAAATGACGCGATCTGCGGCAAGTGGGTAATACACAGCACCTGGTTCGCCCGCGCAAGCGACTTCAACTTCTTGCCCACGGCTTCCGCCGCGCGTCCGCCAATGCCGGTATCAATCTCATCGAAAACTAACGTCCGTTGCGTTCCGCCTTTACTCTTTTTTGCGGCCTCAATCGTGGCTTTCAGCGCAAGCATCACGCGTGAAAGCTCGCCGCCAGAGGCAATCTGCTCCACCGGCTTGAGCGGCTCGCCGGGATTGGGCGAGATCATGTAAGCCACGCCATCAAAGCCTGAAGCGGTCCAGTTCGCCGGTTCGTCGGAGCCGGACACTTCAATCTTGAACTGCGCTTTCATCGCCAGCTGATTGATTTCCGCCTCAACCAGCTTTTGCAGCTCCCGCGCCGCGCTGTAACGGCGCTTGGAGACCGTCTGCGCCGCAGCCAGGTAGGTTGCCGCCGCAACCGTGAGCTGCTTTTTCAGATCGCGCACCAGGTCTTCGCGATTTTCCACCTCATTCAGCTTGCGCGCAACGTCCTCCCCATAGACAATTACTTCGTCGACAGTCTTGCCATACTTCCGCTTCAGCCGGTCCAGCAACGCCAGCCGGTCTTCTACTTCCGCCAGGCGCTCAGGCGACGCGTCGATCCCATCGGCGTAATCTCGCGCGGTCGCGCTCACGTCCTCAATCGCCGCCTTGGCCGACTCCAGCGATGCCAGCGCTTCCAGAAATTTCTCATCAAAGCGCGCCAGCTCTTCCAATTGCTTGCGCGCCGCGGAGATCTGCGTCAGCGCCGATGCATCATCTTCATACAAGACCTGATAAGCCGCCGTGGCCGCGCCGAAAAGTTTTTCTGAGTTAGCCAGCACGCGCTTCTCCGTCTCCAACTTCTGGTCTTCTCCCGGATGCAGCCTGGCCGTTTCAATCTCTTTTTTCTGGAAGCTCCACAAGTCAGCCATACGCAGGCGGTCCTGCTCATCGCGATCAAGCTGCGCTAGTCGCTCGCGCACTTCCGTCCATGCGGCATGCTTGCCAGCCAGTTCGCTCAAGTCGTGGCTGGCGTATGTATCCAGCAAGCCCAGGCGCGCCGCTTCGTCAAAAGCAAGAATCGTTTCATTCTGAGCGTGGATTGACGCCAATGCTGGAGCTAAAGCCCGCAGGAGAGCCACCGTGGCAGGTTGATTGTTGACGAAAACGCGTCCCTTGCCGCCTGCGGCCACTTCGCGCTTTACGATCACGTGATTTCCTTCCGGCTCAATCCCGTTTTCCTCAAGCACGCGCCCGAGCCGCTTTTCATCCGCCTCAAACACGCCACTTACCACGGCTTTCTCCGCGCCGTGGCGAATCATGTCAGTAGAAGCTTTATCGCCTAACAATAAAGACAGTGCATCGATAAGGATCGACTTGCCCGCTCCGGTCTCGCCCGTGAGCAGGTTCAGGCCAGGGGCAAACTCCACCGCCAGGCTGTCAATCACGGCGTAATTTTCGACGCGCAGTTCCAGCAGCACCGGAAAAAACCTCAGAAGGAAATTGAGCGCAGTCTAACAGAGATCGGTACCAAATGGGTAAATGGAAATCACTCTGAATCGGCGCTTGCGATATAGTATCCGGGTATTTCAATTGACGTTGCTTCTATTTTGAAAGGTGGTTCCGTGGTCCAGATACTGCTGTTCTGCATGATGCTGTTCCAGGCGGGTACGCAAACGGCGACCAAGCCAGTTATCGATAATGACCGCGTCACGGTGCAGGAGGTCTCCGGTTCCGCGTCAGCACAGCCGACCGATGCTGTTGTCGTGTCCCTGGAAGGGAGCGCGGCATTTGTGCCTAAAGGAACAGCCCCGAAAATCACGGGACGCTCTTTTGTGATCGGGTTAAAAGACCATCCCGTACCGCCGGCAGAAAACAAGAGCGGTTACCCGCTGGCCTTTCCGCGACCCGGCGCAAAGAAGGTTTTTGAGAATGATCGCGTGATCGTATGGGATTCCACATGGACCCTGGGAGTCCCTTCGCCGATGCATTTTCACGATAAAGACGTTGTGGTGGTGTTCCTTGAAAATGGCGATTTGAAATCGACCACCCCGGATGGAAAAGAAGTTGTAAACAAATACGCCGCCGGGAATGTGAAGTTCAACCTGCGGGATCGTACACACTTTGAAACGCTAATGAGCGGGAAACAGCACGCCATCATTACTGAGTTGAAGTAAGAACCAAAAATCCGTCGAGCCAAAACGGCTCATCCTAGGCGGGAGGTGCATGGCGGAGAGAGTGGGATTCTCTGCACCTCTTAATTGCTGACGCAGTGCGTTCAATGACTTGCCAAAAACCGAAGCCCTTACAGGCAGTTACGTTCTATCACAACTGGAACATGAGTCACACAAGAAACGTTGATTAACCGTTTTTCGTCCTATTACGGTATGGATTCGGTTCGTCGCTACAAATCCAATACGGGATTCTCGGTGCTTTAGAGTTTCTCTCCACCGGTTGCACCCGAGCCATGCGGCCCTGATGCGTTGCAATCGAGCAAATGATGGACGATCAGCTCTACAGCCGCATTCTGTGGCTGATGTTGCAAGGTGATGTTCCAGCACATCTTCGCACCGTCGCCCGACCTCACGCCTTATCACCCAATCAACCCGACATAAGACTTGAATCAGCAGAAACTGCAGCTGCACGCTTGCCGATGTCCGCCAGCGATCGGCTCAAGTAATCAAACTTAGAGAGCCGCCCATGCCAAGGATGTCCTCGATCGCCGCGATCGCATCCGTCGTGTTGATGAAGCGATGCACCGTGCCCGCTTCACGAAATTCTTCCAGCCCTGTAAATCTAAAAAGACGAACCAGCGCGTAAGAGATTCCCACGGTGCCATAAGCAAAACCTGAGAGCGGCGGAGAATTGATGGCTGGCCATGCGCGTGGTCCGGATTTATAAGATACTCTTTTGTCCAGCAGATGGCGGCCGCAAAGCAATGCCAATTCAAGCGCAGGCCCGCTGTCCCAACCCATGGCTGCCACTTCTTCAACGAAGGAGAGCATAGAAAGCAGCGTGCCGGCACAGCCTTGCATAACGTCAAGCCGATCTTCCGTCAGGATCTGCCTTGGAGTGATGGAGGCCGTTACTTCACGGGCCGCATCCATCAACTCTGGCATCCTTAGAGCCAGGTAGCAAGCTGCACAAAGACATAAGGCAGAGCGCCCATGCCGGACAATCCATCGGCGCAGTTTGAATTTGCACCGAGATGTTTTACTTCCAGACGCAGCCGCGCCGCCAGGCGAAAAGCCAGATCGCGGGCTTCAGCATTTTTTGACGCAAAAGAATAGGCCGCAATAAATAGAGCAATTCCTGGGAGACCGTCATAAAGGTTCAGACCATATAGGGCTGTCTTTCCCATACCATGCTTGTCAACCCCTAATGGTCCTGTGGACATAAAACCATTTTCGTATGCGATAAAACTCTCACGAACCTGATGAAAATTTTTTCAAGGGCATCGGCCAACTCGTCCCGCTCTTCACTGAAGTCGTGGGCTTTATTTTTATCGTTTTCCTGCAATGGCCCTCCGATCGAAAGCATCCGCTGATATCGGCATCTCTATTTCCTGTGAACATAAGAACCCGCCTTGTTCCAGCAAGCAGTCCGGCATGAAGTCGCTCCTTTGCCGGCTCAGCAACCGGCTGACCGATGCGGTGTTAAAGGAGATGTAGCCGTGGTTCGACAAGCTGCATGCCCGGATGGGACGGCGGTCGATTGCGCCAGAAAAGTTGTTGCGGGCCTTGCCGCTGCAGGTGTTCTACACGGTGCGGAGCGAGCGGTTGTGATGGAAGAATTGAACTACAACCTGTTGTTCCGCTGGTTGTGGGACTCAGTATGGATGACCCGGTGTGGGATGCCAGTACATTCTCCAAGAACCGGGATCGCTTGCTCAAAAAGAAGGTGGCGAAGAGGTTTTTCCAGGAAGTGTTGAAGCAGGCACGGGAAAGGAATCTGCTCAGTGACGAACACTTCACGGTGGACGGGACGCTGATCGAGGCTTGGGCGAGTCTGAAGAGCTTTCAACGGAAGGAACAGGTGAAGCAGGAGAATGGGGATGAAGAGAAGGATCGTGGCAATGCGAATGTGAACTTTCGCGGGGAGAAACGGAGCAATCAAACGCATGAGTCGAAAACCGACCCCGACGCAAAACTGGCGCGCAAAGGAGATGGAAAGGAGGCCAAATTGAGCTACAACGGGAACCTATTGGTGGAAGACCGTAATGGGCTAATTG
>JBAVUZ010000186.1:0-7998 GCA_049697035.1 Candidatus Angelobacter sp.
CCGGATTGCCAAAGTTCAGGCAGTTCGTCGCTGCAACCGGCGTCGCTCCAGTGCAAGAGACGTTGCGGGCCGACTCCGCCACCGCGTGCATCGCGCCCAGCTTGGGATCAAGCCAGCACCAGCGTCCGTTGCCGTCCAGCGCCATGGCCAGCGCGCGCTGAATAGAAGCCCCGGATGGGGTCCCCGGCACGCGCTCGGGGTTTTGCGCGTGCTGGGGCGACTTGATCCGCATCAGCCCGGCGTCCGCGCCCGGCCCTTCCACGGTGTTCGACTGCACCATGGAGTCATACTGCTCAAAGATCCAGCGCTTGGAGCAGAGATTCGGCGCAGCCAGCAGCCGCTTCAGGTTTTCCGTGAGATCGCTTGCCGTGCTCCATTTCACATTTGCAGGCTTTGTCCGCGAGACCGGCGCGCTCCACGGCTCCATCGGCCTGTTGTACAGCGGAGCATCGTCGGTCAGCGCGGTGTTGGGAATATCCGCGACTAGTTTTCCGTGCTCCAGCACGCGCAGCCTGCCGCCGCTGGTCACCCGCCCGACGATCACGCCATCGAGCCCCCATTTTTCAAACACCTTCAGCACTTCCTGCTCGCGGCCGCTCTCCGCCACCAGCAGCATGCGCTCCTGCGATTCGCTCAGCATGATCTCGTAGGCATTCATGCCTGTTTCGCGCTGCGGCACCAGGTCCAGTTCGATTTCAATGCCCACGCCGCCGCGCGCTCCCATTTCGCACGTCGAGCAGGTCAGGCCAGCCGCGCCCATGTCCTGTATCCCGACAACCGCTCCGGTGTGCATGGCTTCAACGCAGGCTTCCAGCAGCAGCTTTTCCAGAAACGGATCGCCCACCTGCACGTTTGGCCGCTTCTGCTCAGAGCCTTCGCTGAACTCTTCGCTCGCCATGGTCGCGCCGTGGATGCCGTCGCGCCCGGTCTTTGCGCCCACGTAAATCACCGGGTTCCCCTCGCCCGCGGCCTTGGCGTAAAAGATCTGGTCGCGCCGCACCAGCCCCAGAGCAAACGCGTTCACCAGCGGATTCCCTGAGTAACACGGCTCAAACTTCGTTTCGCCGCCCAGGTTCGGCACGCCAAAACAGTTTCCATAAGACGCAATCCCGCTGACCACACCTTCCAGCACGGAATGGTTCTTGTGCACCGTCGCCTGATCTGTTGCCGGGTGCTCCATCCTTTCCGTGTTTTTTGCGGAAAGGGTGGGATCATTCGAAGGCTGAGAGACAGTCCGAGTGGTGATCGGCCCAAAGCGCAGAGAGTCCATCACGGCAAAGGGCCGCGCGCCCATGGTAAAGATGTCGCGCAGGATTCCGCCCACGCCGGTGGCGGCGCCCTGAAACGGCTCAATAAATGAAGGATGATTGTGCGACTCAATCTTGAACGCGCAGGCCCAGCCGTCGCCAATGTCGATGATGCCGGCGTTCTCTCCCGGCCCCTGCACCACCAGTTTGCTGCGCGTAGGCAGCCGTTTCAAATGCACGCGTGACGACTTATACGAGCAATGTTCGCTCCACATCACGCTGAAGATGCCAAGCTCGGTCAGCGACGGCTCGCGGCCCAGCGAGGCCTTGATCCGTTCATATTCTTCCGGCGTGATGCCGTGATCTTTGATGACTTCAGGGGTAATGGCGGAAGCGTGTGTCGTGGGCATGGGGTACTTCTATTTTCGCATGGAGAACGATCAGCCGCGAGGTTCGCCCCATCTTACTGCCGGGGTGTTGTCCAAGCCAGAGCTGCTTTCAGTGAGCGGAGAGCATCGGAGAGATCCTGATCGGAGTCCCCGGTCACGGTGAATGTCATGAGAAAGCCGTCAATCAGGGTCAGTTGCCCGCTTTGCACCAGTTGCTTGCCGTGAATGGTTGCGGTGACCCGAAAGCCGGCGAACGGGTGGGCCCCATCGCCCAGGAGAAATGGCTCTTCGGATTCACTCAACTCCGTCGCCTGCGCCAGCTGACGGACTGCGATTTTTTTCATGCCGTCATTCAACTTACTGAGGTCTTTCTGAGCATCCGGCGGCATTGGCACGATGGACACAGCAACGTTCCGGCCGACATTGTCTCCTATCCATAAAACGCGGAAGGGTGACGACGGGGCATCGGGGTTCACCAGTTGGCGGGCCGTCTCTTCGCTGCGGGCTACGCGTTCTTCGCTCAGCGGTTGCCACTGCTTCAACGCAATGCGAAAGTGAAGAGCATTGTTGATGTAGGCATTGGTCTGGACCGTTCCACGCTGCTCAGGCGTAAGCGGCGGAGGGCCATCGGGCCGGGAGTTCTCGCTGTGGTGGGCTTTTTCCGCGGAGGCCTTGCGCGCCGCGGCAGCCCGCTCTGCCAATGACATTTGCGAGGGGTCAGACGGGGGCTGTGCTCCGGGGTTGCCTTGAGTTTGGGCTGCCGGTACACCGAGAACAATCGCGAACGTGAGAAAGATCGTGAGCATGGCAGCAATATAGCAAAAGAGCCTGGAAAGAGGAGTTACTGAAGGAGTACGGCGCCGAGATAGCACGGTGGGAGCGCAATGCTGCTGGGGAGGGCGTGTGCCGACAGTCCATTGTGGTCATGCTCGCGTGCCCGCATACCACTTCCTCTCCATATCAAATGAGTAGGATGTGTGCGCGAAGGGCGCCCTTTTCTTAAAAGTCCGGCAAGTACTGAGCGCGACTCTTGAACTCCGCGGTTGAGATCTACGCCAGAACTATTAAAGCTCATCCTTTACACTGTTGGGGATGAAGCATGTAATCATCGGCACCGCCGGACACATTGACCACGGCAAGACTGCGCTGGTCAAGGCCCTGACCGGCATTGATGCCGATCGTCTGGAAGAAGAGAAGCGGCGCGGCATCACCATTGATCTCGGTTTTGCGCATCTTGAGCTGGCCGCCTCCAGCGGTGAAAAAATCCGCCTCGGATTTATCGATGTTCCCGGCCACGAGCGTTTTGTCCGCAACATGCTGGCCGGCGTAGGTGGCATCGATCTGGTGCTGATGGTCATTGCCGCCGACGAATCCATCAAGCCGCAGACCCGCGAGCATTTTGAAATCTGCCGGCTGCTCTCCATCCCGCGCGGCATCACCGTGATTACCAAGTCCGACATGGTGGATGAAGACACGCTCAGCGTTGTGCGCATGGAGATTGAAGACTTTGTGCGCGGATCGTTTCTCGATGTCAGCCGCTCGCCGGTCGTCGCTGTGAGCGCGCTCAAAGGCACCGGACTGGATGAGTTGAAGCGCGAAATCATTCGACTCGCCGCCGATGTTCCCGCCCGCGATACCGAAGCGCTATTCCGCCTGCCCATTGACCGCGTCTTCACCATGAAAGGTTTCGGCGCGGTGGTCACAGGTACGCTCATTGCCGGGAAAGTAAAAAAGGAAGAAGAAGTTGAGGTCTTTCCCGGGCGCAAGCGGGCGCGCGTTCGCGGCGTGCAGGTCCACGGCAGCATGGCAGAGCAGGCCATTGCTGGCCAGCGTACAGCGCTGAATTTGGCGGGTGTCCAAATGGAAGAGCTAGCGCGCGGCATGACATTGGCTGCGCCCGGCGTTTTTGAGCCCACGCAAAAGTTTGAAGTCCAGATTTCGCTGCTCAAAGATGCTAAGCCGCTCAAAAACCGCGCGCGCGTCCACTTCCACGGCTTCACCTCAGAGACGATTGCAGAAGTCGCGCTGCGTGGCGTGACTGAGCTCAAGCCGGGAGCCTCGTCCTTCGCGCAGCTCCGTACCGCCGAGCCTCTACTACTCCTGCCCGGCGATCGCGCCATCCTGCGCCAGTTCTCGCCGGTCATCACTATCGGCGGAGCCGTGGTGCTGGATGCATTCCCGCTATCGCGCCAGAAACAGTATGCCGTGCAACGTTTCCTGCAGACGCTTTCTTCCGGAAATCGGCAGGACGCTCTGGTAGCGCGGATCGAGCGGCGCGGACACGAAGGTCTTTCACTTGCCGCCGCCGTGCGTGAGACTGGATTAAAGCAATCAGTCCTTCAGCCCGTGATCGCCGCCCTGGTGCAGCAAAAGCAGATCATTCAGGTGGCCGAGTTCCTGCTTGCCAGTGACGCGATGCAGAAGACGCGCGACAAACTTACTGCGTCACTGGAGGCTTTCCACAAAGCCAATCCCCTGGTCGGCGGCATCAGCAAAGAAGAGTTGCGCGAGAAACTGGGACTTAATCAAACGGTAATGGAAGCCATGCTGGCCCAGCTCACGCGCGACAAAAAAGCTGAAGTTGCCGGCGAACAGGTCCGGCTCGCGGGCCGTGGCGTGGAGTTAAAAGACGAAGAAGCCAAAGCCAAAGAGCAAATAGAAAAAGCCTTCGCCGACGCAGGCCTGAAAGTCCCGCTGATGAAAGAAGTGCTCGACAAACTTCCCGTGGACAAAGCGCGCGCTCAGAAGCTTGTCACGCTTTTACTCCGTGACCGGGTGCTGATCAAGCTGGCGGACGATCTGGTTTTTCACCACACAGCCCTGCAGGGGCTGCGCCAGCTCATGGCCACGCAGAAAGCCAAGACGCCGAAAATCGATGTTGCGACCTTCAAAGATATGCTCGGCGTAACTCGCAAGTACGCCATTCCGTTGCTCGAGTACCTTGACCAGCAGCGCATCACTCGTCGCGTAGGCGACGAGCGCGTCATCCTTTGATTGGGATGAAGATGGTGGCATGAACCGCTGATCAACATGCAACACAAATATTCTTGCGCCGTATGTGCAGCAGCTGTAAGGGTGACTGGCCGGAAAAGCAGGAGAAGCTGCGACTTAGGGAATTCCGTTGCGCATTTTTTCGGCCTGCTGCAATATGTGCCTTGCAATCTCCTTCCGAGAGAGGAATATACCGTGCGTTCCACGATCGTTATCGCTTTCTGCCTTTCAGTTTTGATGTTCTACGGACCGAGCGCCGCCCAGCAGAATCCGGCAGCCGCTCAACCCGGCGGCACCGAAAAGCTCACCAGCGAGCTGCGCATTCCCGCCATCTTGAAGGTGACCCTTTCGTCCAAGAAATCCAGGGTGGGCGATCCAGTTAGCCTCGAGGTAGCTGCTGACGTTCAAGGTTCAAGCGGCGCAGTTGTCATTCCGCGCCATGCCCGGCTTACGGGGAGAGTGACGCAGGTAGTACGGTACCAGAAGAAAACCCAAGCGGCCATGCTGTCATTCACCGTGGAACGCGCGCAGTGGAAAGATCATTCCGTGGCGCTTGACGCTCCGGTCTATGGCCTTGACGTTCTGGCCACAGACTCTAACAAAATCGAGATGGTAGGGACTTTTAGGGCTGCGACTTTAGGCATTGATAATCCGGTCGACATCATGAGCACGGAAACTCAGGAAGATACTCGGGTCGGTTCGGTGGGATCAGGCTACGCCCATGCCATTCGCGATAACAAGATTCAAACCCGCGTTATGCAGCTTATGCGCACGACTGATCCGGCCACCAGAAGTGCGTTTGTGAAGCAGGATGGCGATCTGCAGGTGCCGAGCGAATTGCTGGTTGTTCTTCTCAACGGCATGGCAGCTTCGCATTGAAGATGCTCCGCGGCGCCCTCTAGCCTCCGGCTTTTAGATCTTTGGCCGGAGGCAAAGCCCTGATTTTTCCTTTAAAGTTGGGGGAAATAAACCAGCGACGAACACGCGACATGAGCTTTGTGGTATGTGTCGCAGATATGCTATTTCTCTTGCCATGGAGTTGAAATCCAAGCGTGAAGCGGCCGAGTTGCTGGGTGTTTCCACCCGTGGCTCGCGGCTTTTGATGGGTTCTCTTGGCCGCTTGAAATGAGTGGGTGTATCCGACTACTTTGCCGGGCTGGCTGCACCATTGTCATCGCAAATCACCTGGCTAACGATCCGCCATTTTCCGCCATCCTTCGTAAGGAACCATGTGGAATGGGTCTTTCTTTCCGGCATCTCCTGGCCATTCGGGGTCTTGTGCCCCACTGTCGAGTAGTCACGGTAAGCCAGCGCCACGTCCGGACGCACAAAGCGAACGGCGGGCTCGCCCCATGTAGTATGTCGTCCCTGGACGGTCGATCGTTTCACCACCTTGCTAACAAAATCCACGATCTTCGCGCCTCCCTTGAGCCTTACGCCGAACGCGTTCTGCCAATCCGCGTCCTCCGCGTAATCGCCTGCCAGAGGGGAAGCGTCAAAGTTTTCCCACGTCAGTTGCCAGTGGTTGACGATGGTCCGGATTGCCGCCTCGTCCTCGGCAGTTTCAACTTGAATCGTTGCGGCCTGCTTCGGTGCCGGTGATCCGGCTTGCGCCGACGCGATACTTGTTGTCGCTGCCAGCAACATCAGTCCCAAACCAAAATTTAAGACCGCCACAATGGATTTCATGGTCGTCGAGTATATAGGTTGGCCAGCGCAACACGCGACAAAACGAATGCGCCTGCCGAAGGGATCGTGCCTTGCACTAGAAACCACCTGTCCCGCGCCCGCGCAGCTGGATATAAGACACATCATGTACACACCGCATTAAATAGCGGGCCAAACCATAGACATAATCAAATAGATTGTCGCATGTGTCGCAGGTATGCTATCCTTTCAGCCGTGGAATTGATGTCCAAGCGTGAAGCGGCTGAGCTGCTGGGTGTTTCCACCCGAGGTATTGAACGGGCCGTTCGCCGCGGTCACTTGAATGTTGTCTATCACGACAGCAAACACGGCAAAAAGGCCTGGTTTTCTCCAGCTGAGCTGGAGCGCTACCGCGTGCAACAACTGGCGCGCAGCCCAGTAGGATTCATGACCGGGTCAAGCGGCGGGCCGACTATTGGCACCGTGATCCCTATGGTCGAAATGCAGCCGCGTCCCTTAGCGGAACCGCAGCGCCGCACCATGGCAAAGACAGTCCCGATCGTCGATAGGCTTACATTGACTATTGCAGAGGCGGCGCAGCTCTCAGGTTTGCCACGTAAATTTCTCGTTGAAAGCGTTCGCTCCGGAACTTTGAAATCGGTCAAGGTCGGTCGCATGGTTTTCATCAAGCGCAGCGACCTCAACGAATTTGTGCAAAGCCTTTAGTGAGGTAGGAGAAGTATCAGGTATGCGTTTATTCGGGCCGTCTTATCGCCTTCACAAATTGGCCACGATCCACGCGTAACAGGGTATGACTTTAGTCGTACCGTGAGAAGTAAACCCGGGGCCTTAGCCCCTGAAAAGCAATCATGAAAACCCTCCTCATCGGCGGCAGCGGCTTCATCGGACAATTCGCGGCCCAGCAGCTTCACCAGAGCGGCCATCACGTTACTGTCTTTCATCGCGGCAAAACCAGCGCACCGCAGGGCACGGAAGAAATTCTCGGGAATCGCCAGTTTCTCCAGGACCATCAATCCGAATTCCGGCGGCAGAAGTTTGATGTCGTCGTCGATTTCGTTCTCAGCTCCGGCCGCCAGGCGCAGCAACTCATGGATACCTTCCGCGGCATCGCCGGTCGCATCGTCGCGCTCAGCAGCATGGACGTGTATCGCGCCTGGGGCGTGTTCTATAACACGGAACAGTGTGGCTTGCAGGAACTACCGCTGACCGAGGACTCTGATCTCCGGACAAGCCGCGTCACCTATCCTCCCGAAGCGCTTAAGAGAGTGCAAACCATTTACGGATGGCTTGATGCCGAATATGACAAGATTCCCGTCGAGCAGGCCGTCCTGAGCGACGCAAAACTGTCCGGCACGATCTTGCGGCTTCCCATGATCTATGGCCCCGGCGATCCGGTGCAGCGCTTCCATCCGATATTGAAGCGCATCGATGATGGCCGAAAGCAAATTATCTTCGCCGATGACGTGGCCCCGTTGCGCACGCCTCGCGGCTATGTTGAAGATGTTGCTTCTGCTGTTGCTCTGGCCGCCACTTCTCCGCAGGCAGCGGGCCGCGTCTATAACGTGTGCGAAGCAGACTCTTTCGGCGAACTCGACTGGGCGCGAAAAATTGCCTCGGCAACGAACTGGCAGGGCGAGTTCATCGTGCTGCCGCATGACCGCACGCCAAAACATCTGCTCTGGCCGGGAAACACCGCGCAGCAT
>JBAVUZ010000187.1:0-3902 GCA_049697035.1 Candidatus Angelobacter sp.
CCCAGTTGGTTGTAACCCTTCCAATACCGGGGACGCAGATTGATGACCTGCTGATAAGTCTTCTCCGCGTCATTGAGCTTGCCCAGGCGCTCGTACGCCGACGCCATGCCGGTGTAAGCTTCGTCACCGCTGGGATCGAGCTGGATTGCGCGTGTGAATTCGTCCACGGCTTTCTCATAGTTGCCTGCGCCATTTTCCAGTACGCCCAGGCAAACGTGTCCGGCAGCGCCGGCATTGCCCATATCCACAGCCTTGGAGCACGCCTGCCGCGCCTTGGGAATAAACTTCTTGTCCTTGCCTGATTCATACTTTGACCAGTAGGCGGTCCCCAGTTCAGCCTCAGCCAGCCCATAATTAGGATCAAGTTCCAGCGCGCGCGTAAACAGAGTGATAGCGCTATCCATGCTCTCCGGGCCTTTTTCCAGATAGCCGCGGCCTTGCAGAAAATAGTTATAAGCATCGGGCAGGCCGGTGCCGTGCGATGCCAACTCGCGCCGCTCTTCCGGACGCAGCTCCAGTCCCAGCGCGGTAGCCACGCCCCCGGACACCTGATCTTCCATGGCAAACGGATCGCTGATGGGAACATCCATGGTGTTGCCGCCCAGCGTGCGCCCGGTCTTTGCGTCGGCCAGCGTGTAGGCCACGCGCACCAGGTCAGCCGATCGCTGCAGGCTAATCTGCAATCCCAGCGTGGCACCAAACTCCTGTCTCGCTTCTTCCATTTTGGTTACGTGCCGCGCGCGCAGCTCGCTGGAAGAAACCACCTGCAAAGAGTGGTCAATTCCCAGGCGCGTCATTTTTGCTGTAAGCATTTCGCCGAGTCCATTGCCCATCGCGGCGAGTTGTGGATCAGCGGCAGCCGTGGTCACCGGCAGCACGGCAAGCGTCTGCAAAGCGGGCTGACTGGAAAGACCAAACGGTGTTTTTCCCTCCGATGCGCCCGCTCCTACCCATCTCGCGATTGTGTGCCGCAATGGAATGGCCGCGACGATCAGCGCCAGAACCACCGCTCCGGCAATCAACATAGCGCGGCTGCGGGTTCGGGGCTTTGTCTTGCCGCCCGCCTGCGTCGCCGCCGAAGGCTGATCGCCGCGCTGCACAGCGCGCAGGTCTGCCGCCACATCTTCTGCCGTGGCATAACGCGCCGCAGGATCCTTGGCCAGCATGTGTTGGATAATCGCGTCCAATCCCGGCGGAATCTTGGCGGCGATGGTGTTCAACGATGGAATGTCATCATGCAGCACGCGGGCCACGGTGCCAATAAAGCTATCTGTCTGGAATGGTTGCGGGCCGCCCAGCATCTCGTAAAACACCAAGCCGAGAGAAAAAATATCGGCGCGGCCGTCATAAGGCTTTTGCGTGAGGACTTCCGGCGCCATGTAAGCGGGCGTGCCGCTGAGCGAGCCGGTCATAGTGGCAAGGCTTGCGGTGGGAGAGTCGGAATCGGCTTCAAGGGTCGGCCGGCGCGCAACGCCAAAATCAAGAATCTTCACCCGGCCCGCGGGGGTCAGCATCAGGTTTTCCGGCTTGATGTCCCCGTGGACGATGTCTTTTTGGTGCGCGGCGGCAAGTCCATCCGCGCACTGGATAGCAATGTTCAGGAACGCAGGAACATCGGGACGCCGGTGCGTGGCGGCGCGCAGCGTGGTGCCTTCAACGTATTCCATCACCAGCAAAAGCTCGTCGTGGTCTTCAATCACGTCATAAATGCTGGCAATGTTAGGATGGTTCAGGGCGGAGGCGCGCTGCGCTTCTTTCAAGAGACGCTTGCGGTCGCGGTCGTTTTCTTGCAGGCCCGGCGCCATCCGCTTGATGGCAACCACACGTTGCAGAATGGTGTCCTCAGCCAGATAAACCTGGCCCATGCCGCCAACGCCCAGCGGCTTCTGAATCACAAATCGACCCACTACCTTGCCCGTCAATGACCCGGGATCAGACGCGGCTGCGCCTGCTTGCGAAATGTCTGGCATTTTTGAGGGCTCAATTTAAACCGTACTGCGTTGCGCCAATTCTACCCGACTGCTGAACCCAGAAGGCAGAATATATTGCTCTATCCATTTTCTGAGAGGAGGCGGGTTGCAGAAAATTGCAGTATTTATCAAGACAAAAGCGGGAAAGAAAGCCAGGAGTTAAACGATTCAGTGCCACACCAGCCCTGAAAGTACCGCGTTTGAGACGGGCCCAGGGCGCGACTGTCCTTCATTTTCAAAAAGAATCATTTATCGCGAGCTATATTTTTTGTGCGTCAGGATTGCACTTATACAAATAGCTGCCCCATTTCGGGGTTGGATTGTTTATCAAATCAACCCCGCAACTTTTCTTCAGTGTATTGGGCCCTTTGGCGCGGCCGTTCGTCTGCTCAATCCGCCAATGTTATAATCAAACCGAACTTCCGCTGTGAATCACCCCTTTTTCTTGCACAGCGGACTTCTTTTGTCGTCGGGACGTGGCTC
Source organism: Candidatus Angelobacter sp. (assembly GCA_049697035.1). Taxonomy (GTDB): domain Bacteria; phylum Acidobacteriota; class Terriglobia; order Terriglobales; family Acidobacteriaceae; genus Angelobacter. Next base: position 2,454 of record JBAVUZ010000187.1, read on the forward strand.
AGCCTGGTAGAGCACTCGCTTGGGGTGCGAGGGGTCGGCAGTTCAAATCTGCCCGTCCCGACCAATCTCCTTATATTGCTTCCAAAATGTATTCCTAGTGATAAAGCCTTGTACTCTCTCTCCCAAAGTGTGACCGCCATCATGGACTGACACGCCTAAACGGTTTTCAATTTAGGTAACTCAAGCCAGGGGGCCTTATGAAATCATCGGTGGCAAAACGGACCGTTTCTCTCGCGCTTCTCGCCGCTGTTCCCGCATCGCTCGCAGTAGCAGGGACTCTTGTCTACCGCCGTTACCGTCGCGATCTCACCGCGGCCAGGGCACGCGTTTCTTCAGGAAGCAAGCTGGTGAACACCTCGTCCGGCCTGATTGAATATGCCGACGTGGGAACGGGCGCTCCAGTTCTGGTGATTCACGGCGCAGGCGGCGGCTTTGATCAGGGACTGGAATTCGCGCGGCCTCTCATCGACGCCGGCTTCCGCGTCATCGCTCCGTCGCGCTTTGGTTATCTGCGCACGCCGCTGCCACAGGATGCTTCACCCATGGCGCAAGCCGATGCCCACGCCAGCTTGCTCGACGCTTTGCAGCTTGAGAAGGTGGCGGTGGTTGGCGTTTCCGCCGGGGCCCCATCTGCCATGCAGCTCTGCCTGCGGCACCCCGAGCGGTGCACGGCGCTGGTGCTTGCAGTTCCCCTGGTGTATAGCGGCGTCCCCGCCGGGCCGGCTCCTTCAGCATTGCGAGAATTTTTGATCAACATGGCCATCAGCTCCGACTTCATTTTCTGGGCCATGTCCAAGCTGGCGCGCAACACCATGTTCAGGACCGTTCTGGGCACGCCGCCGCAAGACGTAGAGCAAGCCGGTGCAGAAGAGCAGGCACGCATCACCCAGATCCTGGACCACATCGAGCCAATCAGCCAGCGCAAAAAGGGCCTGCAGAACGAGACGGCCATCGCACGATCACTGCCGCGATATGACCTGGAACACTTGCAGGTTCCAACCTTGGTCTCCAGCATCGAGGATTGCCTGTACAACACCTACCCCGGCGCTCGTTATACGGCGGGAAATATTCCGGGAGCGCGGTTTCTCGGCTTTCCCACGGGCGGACACCTTGCCGTGGGACATGAAACAGAACTGTGGTTCGAGGTCAGGCAGTTTCTTCAGACTGCGGCGTAAGATTTTGCAACCGGAAATGTAAATGGAGCGTTGTCTCTTGCCATTACTATGGCAAGGCAATAGGCTGGGCAACAAAGGGAAGCGCCTGATGAGTTTGGCCAAAGCGGCGATTGCTTGCAGTGCCTTTTGTAGTTGCTGCCGCACTGAACCTATTAATAACTGTTGCCGACCGGCTCCACTTGCGCCGGGAATACATTGCTGGATTCGCGTTTCTATTCGGGTGCGCCATGTGCTTGGCTCTTGGACCAGGATTGGTTTGGGATTGTTCAGAGCC
>JBAVUZ010000188.1:0-7666 GCA_049697035.1 Candidatus Angelobacter sp.
TTGGATATCCCTGATGGTAATTGCCCTGGCCGCTCTTTCATCAGGACAGACGATTGCTGGCACGCTGAGCGTCAGCAGCACCACCACCTCAACGACTGGCACTTGCAGCATCCGGACCACGACTGACACCTGGACGTTTACGGACACACTGAATGTAGCTCACCCTTTTCCCAAGACCACAAATACTCACCTCCTATTAGGTTGCAGCAGCACGTGCGGCGGCGGAACTAAAAGCGGATGTACGACAGGCTGTGGTTGCCCGCCCACAGGTTCAACAACACAGGACGAATGGTCATCTGACGGAAGATATTTCCTGCAGGCAACAGGGTCAAGCGGTTCAGTTACGGCTGAAGCAGGCTATGTCAATCCCAAGTTTGTGGTGGTTGGCGTCACATATGCGCCGCCTGGGCCGTCGGCGAATACCTTTGTGAATTACACGAAAAGCACCTTCGTTGGCAGTACAGAGTCTCTCAGCCAGTCATTTATGGGCAGCACCACTCAGACCGTTTCGCTGACGCGTGGCTTCAGCATCCCTTTTGTCGCCAGCGGAAAGTTTTCCACCACGAATGCGACTACAGCCAGCCAATCGACCAAAGCAACGTCAACCGTGACATCAAGCGTCGAGGTTTCGAGCGGGGAACAAACGTTCGGCACGGGAAACTACTTTGCTCCCGTGAACAATGATTATGACCAGATCTGGGTCTGGCTCAATCCTGTGGCCATATTCACTATCAATGCGGGTACTCCTCTGCCGGTATGGAATGGGTATGGCGCAGACTCGACTGACCAGAACGGGCTGGACATTGTGCCGATTCAAGTGGGTTACCTGAATGGTCACTTCGGAGCGATTCCGCCGGACATACAAACCTCGATCAATCGCACATGGGCTGCCAATCAAACGTGGCCCGCCGGTCAGGGCCCTGCCCTGAACAGCGCCGACTTGGCTCAAATTGCCGCCAATGATCCCTTCTCCGTCAGCACATATGGTGTCAATGAGATCGGAAGCGTCCCGCCTTCGCCCTCCACCCCGGATAACCGTTTCACCCTGACCACATGCAACGGCAGCAACAGCTTTTCTTACTTGCAGGCCGCTCCTTCGACCACACCAAATATCTTCACCTGCTCTCTCACCTACACCAATCTGTCAACTCTGGCGCAAGCGATTTCGAGAAGCTACTCGCAGACTTTTTCCGTCGACGCCTCATTTTCAGGGTTAGGTTTCTTTAGTGACTTCAGCGCCGAATTGAAAACTTCAAATACGCTTACGTGGGTCACGGACGCGCAGAAGTCAGTCACCACCTCGACAACCTCAACCGGGAATCTCTCCGTCCAGGGGCCGCCTTGCAATAATGTAATGCCGGGCGTGGGGCCATGTGTTCCCGTCTATGACGTTAATGGCAATGAGCCAACGCAGTTCATGGTGTATCAAGACAACATGTTCGGAACGTTTATGTTCGCGCCGGTTCATTTTTACTAAAAAGAAAATCGTGCGGATCCCCGTCCTTTCGTAGAAGCCAGTTCGCCGGTTTGCGCTCCTGCGAAAGGATGGGATACAACAGCCCCATGTTTTTAACGAATCGTGAGAATTAATTAATCTCCAAATATCTGTTTACCTCCGTTTCCCCGCGTTTCAAAGATTTTGGTTGAACCTTTAGCGCAGCGAAAAGAGAACCTATGCTCCCGCGTTAGCGCTGATGTAATTCTTGAATCTTGGGAAACTCTCAGTTTCAGATCAGTGTCATCAGTGTTAATCCGCGGTAAGTTCTTTCCGATCCGCGTTCATCCGTGTTAATCCGCGGTAAGTTTACCTCCGTTTCCTCCGTTCCTCCGCGTTTCAAAGATTTTGATTCTCTCGTCGTCGTATAATTCTCCCGCCAGCCAATCTCAATTCAGAGGTGTGTTGACGATGAGAACTCTCTCTTCCGGATTTTTCTCTTTGGTCCTTCTGCTCTGCCTTTCCACCACTTTGTTGGCCCAGACTTTCCGCGGTGGCATCCAGGGAACGGTCACCGATGCAACCGGCGCGGTTGTGGCGGGAGCGGGCGTTACGGTCGCCAACCCTGAAACCGGGTTCTCACGCGCCACGCAGACGGACGCTACCGGCAATTACTTTGTTTCTGAATTGCCGATTGGAAACTATGACGTGACGGTGAAGGGCAAGGGCTTTCGTCCCGCGACAACCAAAGGCGTGCGGGTGGCGGTATCGTCCAACCAGGAAGTCAACGTGCAGCTTTCGCTGGGCGGCGTTGGGGAAACCGTGGTTGTTACCCAGGAAGCGCCGCTGGTGAATACCGTCCAGGACACGCTGGGCGCAACGCTGGACGCGGAACAGTTTAACGAACTGCCGGTCAGCGGTCGCGACTTCACGAAACTGCTGGTGATGGTGCCCGGCTCAGGCGGCGATCCTTCTGGCGTGGCTGATTCGCCCGGTTCTTTCGGGCTATTCAGCATCAACGGCAACCGTGGACGCTCCAATAATTACCTGCTCGATGGCACGGACATGAATGATGGTTATCGCAACCTGCCGGCGATCAACCAGGGCGGAGTGTTCGGCACACCGGCAACCATCCTGCCCATGGACGCGCTGCAGGAAGTTTCCGTCGTTAACTCCACTGAGGCTGAGTTTGGCCGCAGCTCCGGCGCCACGGTGAATATTGTTACCAAGTCCGGGACCAATTCACTGCACGGCACGGCGTATGAATACTTCCGCAACAATGGGCTCGACGCGCGCAATTTCTTTAACAGCAAGCCGGATCCACAGGACGTGTTCCACAATAACCAGTTCGGCTTCTCACTGGGCGGACCGTTCAAGCAGGACAAGACTTTCTGGTTTGTGTCGTATGAAGGTCAGCGCGAAGGTGTAGGCATTCCCACGGTTGCAACAGTGCCAACGCAGGCGGACTTGAACGCCGCAATCGCGGCCAACGGCGGAGTCGTGAATCCGGTAATCGCCAACCTGCTGGCGCGGAATCCATGGCCTTCCACTACCAGTCCTGATGGAAGCCTGGTTACTTCAGATAAAGCCAACAATCGCGTGGACAGTTTGATTGCCAAGATCGACCATCGCTTCAGTGAGAATGATCTGCTCACGGGCCGCTACTATTTTGGCGACAGCGATCAGAGTTTTCCGCTGGCGCTGGTTGGCGGAGGCATCCTGCCCGGCTTTAACACGGTGACGCCAACGCGCGTCAACATTATTTCGCTTTCGCATACGCATATTTTCAATCCGCATTTGCTCACGGAAATTCGCTTTGGCTACAACCGCTTCCATGAGACTTTTGGCCCGGAAGATAGCACGTTTGATCCGTCTACCATCGGCCTCAACATGGGCACCTCGAAGCAGGATTTTGGTCTTCCTTCCATCAACGTTTCCGGATTTGCTCCGCTGGGCGCAAACACCTCAGTCCCGCGCGGACGCACGGATTCCAACACCCAGTTCAACGACAATTTCACCTGGGCCGCGGGCAAGCACAACTGGAAATTCGGTTATGAATTCCGGCGCACCTTTGTGGATGGCTTCTTTGACAGCGGTTATCGCGGCAAGCTTAGCTTTGATGACCTTACATCTTTCATCGCCGGCACGCCTTCCAGCGGCAGGCAGGCACAGGGAAATTCTTCCCGCCAGACGTTTGAAAATAATCACTCGTTTTACCTTCAGGATACGTTCCGCTTCTCCCAGCGCATCACGCTGAGTTACGGCCTGCGCTGGGAATATTTTGGCGTGATCGGGGAAGAGAAGAACCGTTTCAGCCTGATTGATTCTGCCGGAAACGTGAATACCGTCAAGCAACTGTATCCCCGCGACCTGAATAATTTTGCACCGCGCGCCAGCATTGCCTGGGACGCTCATGGCAACGGCAAGACCGTCATTCGCGCCGGCTGGGGCATGTATTATGACGCTTTCTCGCAGGATTTCTTTGTTGGCCAGCTGCCTTTCAACACCTTTAATTCCGGCCCGGCATATAACGGAGTCGGACCGGATCCCATCACGTTCAGCTTTTCTCCTGTCAGCACCATTCAGCCTGGCGTTCCCGTGTTCGATCCCACAAGTTTTGGCGCGACAGATGTTTTCACCGTCGATCAAAAATTGCGAACGCCTTACATTCATGTGATGAATCTGAATTTGCAGCAGGAATTGACTCCGAAGGTCGCGCTGCAAATAGGCTATGTGGGCTCGCAGGGGCGCAAGCTCTTCCGCTATATCGATATCAACCAGATCAATCCGGCCACCGGTACTTCGTTATTTCCGTCGCTGGAATTCGTCAACCAGTTTCAGTCTTCGGCCAGCAGCAGTTATAACTCGCTGCAGATGTCATTGCGCTTTCGCGACTGGCATCGTTTGTCTTCCAGCGTGAATTACACCTGGTCGCATTCCATTGACAACGCCAGCGACGGCCAGGATTACGTTCCCAATGCCACTCAGCCGGACAACAGCTTTGCTCCGGACCGTGAACGCGCCAGCTCCAACTTTGATATGCGTCACCACCTTAGCTGGAATTTCACGTATCAATTGCCTTCATCGGAGAGCATGCACTGGCTCACCAAAGGATGGGCGCTTGATGGTGTTCTCAGTCTCGCTGCCGGGCAGCCATTCAATGTGAACTATCTGTTTGAAGGCGACTTCAACGGCAGCGGAGAGTTCTTCGGCCGGCCGGACCTTGTCGGAAATCCATTCACCGGCACCAAATTGCCCAACCAAATTCTGAATCTGGCCGCGTTTCAGGTCCCCTGCAACATCAATGCAACACTCGATGGATGCAACGGCAACCAGCATTTCGGCAATCTTGGCCGCAACGCTTTTGTCGGCCCGGACTACAAGAACTTTGATTTCAGCCTGGCCAAGGACTCCAAGCTTACGGAGCGTCTTGCCATGCAGTTGCGACTCAATATTTACAACCTCTTCAATCATCCCAACTTTGCCAATCCGCTGTGGCCGAATTTCGGCGTTGATTTTGCGCAGAACGGACTTGATGCCACAGGACACGGCATCGGATTTCTTCCTGTAACGGCCACGCCAGATGTCGGTACAGGCAATCCGTTCCTCGGCGGCGGCAGCTCGCGCAACGTGGAACTGGCTCTTCGCTTCAAGTTTTAAGAATTTCGACCATTTATCTGTGGCGACTGAATGATTTGGACGTTGGGTAGCGCCGCAAGGCGCGACTGAAAATAGCCCGGTACGCCGAGCGTTCGGCATTTTGTTCCGAACGCTCAAGTGCCGGGTGATTATTTGGCCCAAAGAAAAAGTCCCGCCAGGGACGACTGGGGATACAAATGATCGGCCCGTGTCCTGGTGTGATGTCTCCGAAATAGCTTCACAACACCATGAACTTATATTCAAGCAAAATGTTTATCTCTGTCATCCTGAGCGCAGCGCGGCCACGCTTTTTCCAAACCGAGATCCTCAAGCGCGAAGTCGAAGGACCCCGAGGATTTTTCTTCTATTCATACTGCATCAGGGAGTTCTCACAATACCCGCGTGCTCATGCTTTCTTGCCGTGCGCGGAGCCGCTAGCCGGCAAACCCTGCATGCCCTGGGGATTTCGCGAAAGCAATGGCTTGAGCTTGTCCAGGATGTTGATCCGGACATGCGGTTCCTGGCGCGCTTGCAGGTGTTGGACGTAATTGTGGCCGTCCTGGAAAAGGCCGGCAAACCGCTGGGGCGGGAAGCGCTGATGCGAACGTTACTGGTGCAGGGAGGATCTTCGCGGGAAATCCGTTACTGCATTCATGGATACTTGCGCGACGGGAGTTTGACGCTCTACCGGGGCGATAAAATCGGCTTGCCGGAGTGGAATACAACATCTCAATAATCCGGTGTGGTGCTTCATGCCTGCCCCCGAGACAATCGAAAAATATTGCAGATAGCGCCGTCTGGTCTGCTATGGGGCATCCGGTAGCGGGTCAGTTTTGAAATCAATTTCACCCACCACTAAAATTCGTCATCTTGAGGTTCGTAAACGAGCAAGCGCTTTCTTCAGCTTGCGAGTAGGACCGAAGGACCTTGTGCTTGAGCTGCATCATTAAATCCACACTGAGCCACTAACGAACATTCACAAGCAGTAATGCCTTCACGTTATTCGCAAACCTTTCATGGGCCGGTGGGCCAGCCTTCCTGCCGCAACTCCGGACGTCGCTAGCCGGCTATCCGTTCCTCGGCGGCGGGGGATCGATTGGGCGAAGGCTCATGGTTCAAGCGGATTGGGTGATTCATTTCGGATCACCCGATCTCGCATTCTGATTATCAATCCTGCAGGGCCACCCCATACACGGTTTCGTTGGCGGTCGTCGAGTTTCTCATGACGTCGATACGGATGTAGTAGGCGAAGTTGGTGGGATCATAAGTGTCAGTAAATTCGTGAGCGACGTGGTTTGCCTTCCCCTGACTTGTTCCCGAGCCTTTGTCCGAATCAATGGTTACGATGCTGGTAATCAAGCCTGTGTCCATGGCCATCTTGATAAGCTGCACGGTCACGTGATTACCCGGCACGGCCGAATCGTCGTAATACACCAGGCCGATGATCGAAGGCGTAAAGCCAACTTTGAATGAAATAGGGCAATACAGAACGATGTCGCCGGTTTTGCCGCTCGCAAATTTGATCGTCCCCCCGGTGCCGAGGTAAAGGCTCTTCTGAATTGAGCCCGCGTCGGCAACGCACGAGGTTGCATTGACATTCCATTCGCTCGTGGCAAAGCAGTTTGCGGAGATTGCGAAAATTCCCATTGCAATCGCCAGTGCTGTTCTGGTCATTAGCTGTGTGTCCTTTCAAAGAAAGTTAGTTGAACAAGAGCTAGTGCGCGGGCAAGAGGAAGCGTTACAGCCTGGCTGCTGGGAACTTTAGAATCAACAACTTAGAAACAAATTGATATACAAGCCAAAATTCCTCTTGACATATATCACAAATTGAAATATTGTTATTGCAATTAGCGATATGAAACTTGGCGAAAAATTACGTTACCTGAGGCTGATGGAAGGCAATCTTCGCGGCTTTGGTCGTGAGATGACCCAGCAGGAAGTGGTGAAAGCCGTCGCTCGCGACCTCAAAATGAAGATCAGCCAGAGCTATCTCTCGCAGATTGAAAATGGCGCGCGTCCGCACCTTACCAACAAGACGCGCTTGCTGCTGGCCAAGTTCTTCAACGTCCATCCCGGATATCTGGTTGACGATCCCGAGGGCTTCCACAACGAGCTTATATCGGACGTGAGCGCTGCGGAAGATACGCTCGATCTCTGGTTGATTCAGGGAGCGGAGCGTTTCCGCCGTGATCCGCCGGTGAGCCGCGCGCTGCTCAACCTGGCCAAGCACAAAGATTCGCGTAGCTGCCTGGTCTTGATGGAAGCGATTTTAGAAACGCCTGAGCTGGCGGAAAAGCTGCTGCATGTGTTGCGTCCGCAGCAGCAAAAGAGCGCACCGGAATTGAGCGAGGCTTAAATTGAGCGAGATAACGTCGAGGGGCGTGAGGTTGAACGAGGTAAAACGATGAACTGGGAAACTTTTTATCTGATCTGTTTTGTCGTGGGTTTTGCCTATACCGCGTTCTCATTTTTGAGCGGCACGCTGCATTTCCATCTTCATGTGCCGCATCATTTTCATGGTGGACACGGAGCGGGGCATTCCGGCGGCGGCTCGCATCGCTCAAGCTTCGGCATCTTCAATCCCATGACGAT
>JBAVUZ010000189.1:0-5539 GCA_049697035.1 Candidatus Angelobacter sp.
GTGCGTCGCGCTTCCGCGATGCATCGCCAGATAAGTTCCAATGCCCACCAGCATCACCAGCGGAACGTAAGTAGAAATGCCGCCGGCATTCTGCAGCCACTTGCCGATATCGAGCCCAACGATGTTGAACAGCACCGCAATCGCCAGCAATCCCAAAGACGCCCAGAGCAAATATTTCGGGCTGCCTGCCAGCCACGCATACTTTGGCCCGCCAATGTACACAGACATGGCCACGCTTGCGGTCAGCAGTCCGGGAAAATAGAAGAACGTATAAATCCAGTACGCCCATCCGGCCACAAAACCGTGGAAGTCGCCAAACGCCTCTTTGCTCCACACATACAGCCCGCCTTCCGCCGGATAGCGCGTGGAAAGCTCAATAATGATCAGCGCCGTGGGCAGAAAGAAGAACACCGCGGCCAGCACCCACAGGCTTATGGACGAGGTGCCGTTGTGCGCGGCGGCGGCAATCCAGCGCGGGCCCAGCACGGCGGCAATGTTGAACAGCAGCACGTCCCAGAAGCCCATGGCGCGGCGCAACTGTGATTTTGGAGCGGTTTCCTCGGCCATTCATTCCTTCCCGGTTTCCGTGGCGTGGATTCGAGCGAGCGCCATCATTCTATCGTGAGCGGCAGGCGTTGGAGGGCAGAACCGCCGAATTGCTCACCACTGATCAACACTGATAACACTGATATGCAAGAAAAAGGGCCGCATGAGAGATACGGCCCCGCGAGGAAACTCAATAAGATGTACTGAAAGAACTGGTAAGGAAGAGTTTTATTCCCCGCACGCGGACTCATGGTTAACGCGACGAAGGCTTATAAAAAGTCTTTATATTCTTAATTTATTCGCCTATAATGAATTCCGACTTTATTCTCAATAGGAGTCGGGCAATGGCAATGGAGATTGAATTATTGGCCGCCGTACAGGCCAAGACATATGAAGCCTGCGAACAAGAATGGAAGAGACTGCTGCAAGAGTTGCGCCTTGGATTGCTATATGTTCCAGCAATTCAGGCAGTGCTTGGGGAAGGACGATGGAAGGAGCACCCGAACCCGATGGCGTATGTCCGCAAGGGAGCTGTGCGATGCGCGGTGAGGATGGGGATTGTGGATATCCGACCCAATCAAAATATGGAGATCCTTGCCTGCGATCTGCAATATCGCGACGAGGAAGGGGAACAACTGGAGCATGACGACAAGCTAGGGATGGCCCTGAATGACTATGAAGACAAGTTCGGCTCAGACACAGAGCTGCATTCCCTGGAAGACGATATAGCAGATGCGCTGAAAGATGAAAACCTGGCCGTGGATTGGGAACGGGTGGCAGAGCTGACGGACATGGATCCGGGAGAGCGACTCGTCATGGATTTACGGGTGATCGGGTTTGGCCGCGAGGCGGCGCTGGCGGCCTGCTTTACGGAGGACGATAAGCGGGTCCTCCAGGCAGCATGGAGACGATTTGAGCGGCACAAAGGGGCGATGAGCGCGGCGCTGCAATCGGGCGAGCCGCAGCGGGCGAGGCGGCTGCAAAGGGAGCCCGAGGCGGAGCCGGAGCTTATCTTTATCGAGACCCCGGAGGAAAAATTGAAAATTTCTTTCAGAAAACTTGTCCCGGAAAGCTGAAAACCGTGCATATGGTAATAGGGGAGCAATTAGCAATTAGCAGCTAGCCCCGTTGCCCTTGGAGCGTTGCCTGAGTTGCTGTATCCACTACAGCGATCCATCTGACCCCGCGACGCGCCATCCTGAGGCGGAGCCACGTGAAATGCAAAGTTTTTCGACACGGTTTTCGCGAAGCCGAAGGATCGGCCCCGCTGCACCGTAGGGCTATCCAAGACTGCTTCGATCATCGGTTGCCCTGAAGAGCAGCAGAGCAGATCCTTCGCCTCGCATCCAGAGCATGGTGAAAAAGTAGAGCATCGTGCTCGGCTTCAGGATGGCACATTCACGAGGATAGAGACTGGTGATTCGGGATACAGCAGTCCTAGAACCGCCATAGCGGCAGCGCCAGGGCTGAAGCTTCCCTAAGAACAATCCTCTTTACATCTTTAGGGCACGGATGGATCCGTCGGATGGAGCCGTGCTCATTCCCACCAATTTCACATAAACACAGAGCCGCCCGAGAGGCGGCTTTTTTATTGGAGGCAACATGATTAAGCAAAAGGACCGTTCAACTGCTGTGACGAAAGAAGAGATTATTGCCACGCTACACGCCTGCGCCAAGAAACTGGGGCACGTTCCAACGCAATATGAACTGAACAAAATGTCCCGCATAACAATCAGGCATATGCAGAGGCACTTTGGAACTTTCACCCAGGCCCTACGTGCAACGGGAATGGAAGTGGGACACAGGGCGGTGACCGCCAACATGAGCGATCTGTTCCGGGACTGGGCAGCGGTAGCGAGGAAGGCGAAGAGGGTGCCCTCGATCAACGACCAGTCGATGCATGGGAAATACAGCGTAAGACCATTTCTTTCGAGATTTGGAGGATGGAAAAATGTTGCAGAGGGAATGCGCAGTTTTGCCGAACGCAGCGGTCTGGACAAGAAGCACCCGGCATTAATGGAGATGATTGCGCAATGGAGTCCGCGCGGGGCGGTGAGACGCAGGGCGGTGGAACGCGGAGTTGACGGGGCACCTCTTGGGCAAAAGCAAAGGCTGTTGCTGGACCGGCCAGTGTACGGGCGTCCGCTGACCCCGCGGGGGCTGGCGCACGAACCGGTGAACGAGATGGGCGTGGTTTACCTCTTTGGGCTGCTGGGCCACAGGATAGGCTACGTGGTGACGCGCATCCAGTCAGAGTTTCCCGACTGCGAGGCGTTTCGCGAAGTAGCGCCGGGACGGTGGCAGAGGGTGCAGATTGAATTCGAGTTTGAGAGCCGCAATTTTCTGCTGCACAAACATGATCCCAAAAAGTGCGACGTGATTGTGTGCTGGAAGCATAACTGGGCGGAGTGTCCGGCAAATATTGAGGTGATTGAGCTGAGCAGCATTATGAAACGGCTGGTGTAAGGAAAGGAGTTAGGACGAAGCGCGCAGAGGAAACGTGGCGCGCGCGAGAAGTGTATCGATTCGTAAGAAGACGAAAGAATGATTGTGCACCGAAGAATTCCGGTGCCCTCGGCCTCAGACCAAATGAGCGAATCGACGCGCGTTTTGCAAGAACAGAGGTTACGCGCCTTCTCACTTAATTAAAGAAGCGTGGCTTAGATGCTTGGGGTTCCATTTTGTCAATAATGGTTTCGACGCTGTCCTGCAACTTGTCGCTCTCCCTCATTAGGTCGAATGTCTTCGCACCTGCCATCTCTTCAATCCACTCAACGAGCGCTCCCTCGCCGTTTAGGCCATGTGGAGACGCAAGGTAACCGACTAATGAAACAACAGTTCTGTTTGCAGCCGCGCCAACGTTCGAGGCCTTTATGCGTTGCAGCCTACTTACTAAAGCATCAGTGTCGTCTTCGGCGGCCGCAGCAGCAAGATTGACACCCTCAACAATCAGGACTGTACCAGCATTCTCCTTAAAGTGCTTTACCGGAACTGGTCGTCCATGAAACCCAGGAACTGTGCCCCTTTGAAGTCGCCTTGTAATCTGCTTTCCAAGTGCTAATGAAAGAACGCTATCGATTCGCTCCGTCCTTTCTTGCGAATCCCTAACCGGTGCCACAACAGCTTCGAAAAGTACGTCGGCTTCGTCCTCAACATTTCGGCAGTCGATCGGACTAGGCTGAGACAATCGGATGGCATGTACCAGCAACTCTGATACATGTTTCCACCAAGCGTCAGCATGAGGAGTTCCGATCTCTGAGTAGGGAAGCCTTCCACTGTCGATCCAGTTGTTTACTTGTTGTTGTGCAACCCGCAGATATGTATATGCCGTTCCTTTTAAGCCCCTGATCTTTTCCTTGTCAGTTGCAAATCGAACGCGAACTTGCTGTGGATTTGATCCCCACAAAACGATGCCGACAGGCACCGAAGAGCCACGAATCTCATCTGTCACGAAGGAGAACACGCTGTAGCTAAAGGATTGGGATGTTGTACTGTTCATAATTTAAGTCGCCCCATTCTCTAAGTCTCAATATCTCAGGAAGTGATTCATGCCTTCGCCATAACTCTTGTTCGATGCTGTTAGGCTCAATCTGTGCCGCTTCCCACCATGCCCGTGGGACATCTTCAAAGCTTGCCCTTATCCGCGTTAATGCGATCCGGGTTCTTTCGATCGATTCACGCACGACTCGCGCTCCACCGCCTAGACCAACAGCATCAGGAATAAAAATGCATTCAGATCGAGGGCGAACACGCAATCGCTCTCGCCAAGTTCCATCGGAAAAAGGTCCCGAACCGCAAAAACAGTCCGATTGATCCGCTGCTATAAGAATAAATTTGTTTTTGGCGCGAGGAACCATCAGTACATTCCCAAATACGGTTCGGTCGATGTTGCCAACCAAAGTGTCCGATACCCACAAATCAATAATTTGCTGCAAGTCATAAATCTGATTAAGGGGCACAGGCGCTGGAGCCCCAATTGGGATAACGTCTCCTCTGTATCTCGTTCCAAAATACACGCCTGGCACAATTCGAAACGGCATAGCTGGGGTATCATTCCAAGACCTTGCGAACGTCTCACTTGCGTGAACAATTAAGGCGTCCAAAACAGCCACTCCCACAGAAGCTAAGAGATGCCTGCATACGATCTCAGAAATCATTGCAGTTGCACCCTGACGACCTTGGCAAAACTTTCCTACGCAAAGCTCGCCAGGTTGATCACCGTGACGGGGTTCGGATGTGCAGAACATCTTCCTCGGTTTCCAACGAGTTTGTGGCCCCATCGACCCTACATCGCGATATGCATAGACTTGCGGGAGAGGTGACATAAGGTACGAGCGCTAGCACTAAATTCAGAGTTTGCATTCTAACCTTCCCAACATGGCGTGTCACATGTCTAATGGCCGTGACTCAAAAGCATAATATTCGTATTTTGTTCACTTAGAATATCATAAAAATATAGATGATTAAGCCACAATATGTGGGATGAGCTGATCGCGCTTCACCATTATATGGTAATCGTCTGTTTGGGGATGTCACGACAACGATTCGGGAGGACGGAATGTCCGATGCTATCCGTGCTCCGCTTCCGGATATAAACCAATTAGCTGAAGGCGGGTGAGGCGCGGCCGACTTGCTGAATGCCGTGGGCGGCGCGACCAGAGCGTGAATGGGTACTAGCGCGCTCCGCTGCGCTGCGCTTTCGGCTGCGCGCGCGACGACGGCCTGCGGCGCAAGGAAGAATTTCTTATTCTGCTTTTAACGCAGGCATAAATGCCTGCTCGACCCACCGATAACTTAAAGCCTTACCTTGGCCGGTTCGCGATCACGTGATAATTCCGTGCGCTGAGCAGGCCTTCCCAGCTTCCGATGGCGAAGGGAAGAATGCGTTCCAGTTTGTGGTGCTCGGTTTTGTGCGCCCAGTACATTAATCCCGCCATCAGGCCGAAGCTGCCGGCGTTGTAAACGGCTGCGCCGGTGCGGCTCTGCACAAAGG
>JBAVUZ010000190.1:0-2306 GCA_049697035.1 Candidatus Angelobacter sp.
GATCCCTGCCTGATCCGGGGCCTTGGGCCATTTCCCAGGCTCGGCGTTACCGGGGCGGCGGTTTCCACCAGTATAGGACGAAGCATTGGCATCGTGTTTCAGCTTTACATGCTCAGCAAGGGCAGCGCGCACCTGAACATTCTGCGTAAGCACATCCGCCTGAAGCTAAAGCTGATGTGGAACATCTTCGAAGTCGCTGGCATTGGCGTCCTGCAGCTCTTGATAGCTACCGCCAGTTGGCTGGTAATGGTGCGCATGGTCCAGTCGTTTGGCAGTCAAGCCACCGCAGGCTACACCGTGGCGATCCGCATTGTAATCTTTTCGACTCTTCCGTCGTGGGGGCTTGGGTCAGCGGCGGCAACGCTGGTGGGACAGAACCTTGGCGCAAAGCAGCCAGAGCGGGCCGAGCAGTCAGTCTGGCGCGCCAGTTTCATCAACGCTGTCTTTCTGGCGGTAGTCTCGCTGGGATTCTTGATCTTTGCGCCGCAATTGGTCAGTGTGTTCAGCAGTGACCCGCAAGTGGTTCGCTATGGCGCAAGCTGTCTGCGAATCATCAGTTGTTGCTACGTCCTGTGGGCCTATGGCGAGGTCATTGTGCAGGCCTTTAACGGAGCTGGCGATACGTGGACGCCAACGTGGATCAACTTTTTTGTGTACTGGATCGTGCAGTTGCCACTCGCATTTCTGTTGAGCATGAAATTTCGTATCGGGCCGAACGGCGCTTATTACGCGATCCTGGTAGCCGAGGTCCTGCTCTCACTCATTGGCATCTATATTTTCAAAAAGGGAAAGTGGAAGCTGAAGATGGTGTGACGAACACACTGGCGGCGGCAACGCCATCTCGGACCCTAATGCCGAAAAAGCCTATGCTTCTTTCCTGCTCAGCGCGGGAGGATCGCAGCCGCCGACTGGCAGGCCCGTTTAAGATTTTGTGATTCGGCAGCGCTCATACCTATGAATTCGAAACCGTGACGGAACCCATGAGCAAAGCGAATCAGGGCCGTCAGCCTCAAGCTTCCCTCGGTTGTATTAAATTCAACGGAGACGCTGTCGCTGCGCTCCAGGAAACCTGAAAGTACAGCGCCCAGTCCAAATTCGCTGATGTCTATGGTGCGTCCGTAGATGGTGGCTTGTTTCCCTTGCACTTTTGCAGTCACAGTGAGCCGCTGATCAAACGGGTAACGTGGCGACCGACGGCGCTCCTTCTTCCCTGCCTGCTCTTCAAGCGTGGCCGGCTTGAGTGCCTCCAGCGCGGCCAGCATGCCGATTTGCCCAGCCAGTTGCTTGCGTTTGCGGGAGATCAGGATTTGCTGATAAATGGCAAAAAAATCGAATACCAGGACCAGCGCAAACAATCCGCGGGCCGTCAAACTCAATTGCTCCTGGCTAAAGGTATCTTTCCCCACGCCATGAAGGTAGAGCGCTAACACTCCCAGAGTCAACAACAGCATGATCAACAGGGCCGCAGCCCATCGCCACCACTCCCTGCGTTCCAGCCGTTCAAGGCCGGTGTGAATTTCCTGCAGACTTGTAACGAAGCCGTTCTCTTTCACTTGCTGCATGCTCATCCTGCAACCCGGTTTTCGCTCACCGGATCAATCGAATGCGCTCATTATCCGACGATCAAGCTCTGTTTGCGGGAAGAAAGTTAGAGAAATGTGTATATGAGTGGTTCTCGCCGGCGCCAAAAGCTCTAGCACTACCGTTCTGGCCTAGAGCCGTAAATTGCGTAGACGCAATGCATTGGCGATCACTGAAACGGAGCTAAAACTCATCGCCGCAGCGGCGAACACTGGCTGCAGCAGTAATCCAGTAAATGGATACAAGACGCCTGCGGCAATCGGCACGCCAAGCAGATTATAGATAAACGCAAAGAAAAGATTCTGGCGAATATTGCTCATGGTGGCGCGGCTGAGATTGCGTGCCCGCATCAGGGCGTTGAGGTCGCCCTTGATCAGCGTGATGTCTCCGCTTTCCATCGCCACATCCGTGCCGGTTCCCATCGCAATACCGACGTTGGCTTGAGCCAGCGCAGGCGCGTCATTCACGCCGTCTCCCGCCATGGCGACGGTGCGGCCTTCGCTTTGAAGTTTTTTGACGATACTCAGTTTCTTTTCCGGCAAGACCTCGGCTTCAAACTCCGTGATGCCAAGTTCCTTGGCGATGGCCTCGGCCGTGGCACGATTGTCGCCGGTGAGCATGACAAGCCGAAGGCCACTGCGCTTGAGCGACGCCACGGCTTCATGGGCAGAAGGCTTGATGGGATCGGCCACAGCGATCAGGCCTGCGGCTTTTTCGTCCACGGC
>JBAVUZ010000191.1:0-1744 GCA_049697035.1 Candidatus Angelobacter sp.
GGTGAGCTCCGGGCGGACGCAATCGTAGTCGACGGCGAAGCGCGCTTTGCCGATTTGCAGCTCCACTTCCGCCATTACGTTGGTGGCGGTGGCGATGGCTTCACTGTGCTCGCCCAGGCGCTCGGTCATTTCCTGCAGGATGCGGCGGACCTCAGCCTGCTCTTCTTCCAGCAGACGGACAAGATCATTGTTCTGCTCGATGGTTTCCAGCGGCTCAATGAACATGGTTTGTCCGCTGGAGCTTGCGCCGTGAACCACGCCATTGACGCGCTTGCGCTGCTCAGTCTTTACGGGGATGACAAAGCGCTCACCGCGGATGGTGACGAGCTCGTCCTGGACGGCGCCGCCTTCTGCCAGCCGGCGCAGATAGCCGCGAAGGGATTCCTGGATGGAGCGCTTTTGTTTTTCTACGTCGCGACGGATGCGCGTGAGCTCAGCGGAGGCGCGATCGTCAAGCGTGCCATCCGGCTGGATCTTGTTGCGGAAGTGGCGCAGCAGCAAAGTGAAGTCGGCGATTTGCTGGGTGAGCGCGAGCATGCCGATCCAGTGCGGCTTGACGGCGTCCGGCGGATGCAGGGCCATCTCTCGCCATTCAGAAGATTTGTCGACCAGCAGGACGACATCGCGGATCTGTTCGATTTCGAGCGTCGCGCCGGGGATACGCGCTTTGGCCAGAAGGTTGTGCGCGTCAAAGAGGCCGGTGAAGTCGAAGCGTCCGTCGGCGGAGTAAAAGCGGCGGGATTCGTCGGCAAGCTGCTGCTGCTGGTTGATCCATGCGCGATCAAGCGACGGCTCCAGCTGCGCGACGCGGGCCTTGCCCAGCGGCGAGCTGACGTATGCGGCCAGAACGTCACGAAAGTGATCAAATTCCAGGACGCGGGCGGAAGAATGCTGGAGCGGCGACGGGACCATGCAGTAATGATGGTATCGCATTCGCAAGACGCGCATCGTCAGAATGGCAAATGCTTGCATTGCCTGGGCCAGCGCAGGAGAGCTGAAGAGAATCCTTGCTCTGGATATAAAGATATAGGTAAGATTGTCTTACTATGACCACAAAGGTTTCTACCAAAGGACAGGTCGTTCTACCAGGTCCGCTGCGGCGGCAACTTGGTATTCGCACCGGCGATCCCCTTGAGGCAAAAATTGAAGCCGGACGCATTGTCCTGATACCTCAAAGGAAGCGACCGCACAAAGCTAAAATCGTAAAAGATCCGATCACCGGCCTTCCCGTCCTGAGCGTGGGGCCGGCAGCCCCGATGTTGAGCAGCAAGGAGGTCCGCGAAATCCTGGCGGACTTTCCATGATTTATCTGCTCGATGTGAACGTCCTTGTGGCACTAGGCTTTCAGCAACATGAGTTTCATGAGCGCGTGGCTTTGTGGGTGCGTAAGAACCAGCCTTCTCATTTAGGAACTTGCTCCATCACAGAATTAGGATTCGTGAGAGTTCTTGCCCAGGCTCCGGTGTACGGTCTCATGCTAAGCCAGGCACGCGCGTTATTGCTTCGCCTGAAAGAGTCTTCCTCTCCACAGTTCACATTTATCCATGACCACCTTGACGTGTCTCAGCTTCCTGCCTGGGTGAAAACGGCAAAGCAGGTTACAGACGGACATCTGTCACAGTTGGCGAAAGCCAATGGCGCTGTGCTGGCCACTCTGGACAGGAAAATCCCCGGCGCGTTCCTGATCCCGGAGAACTGATCCAGCGCGACCCAACTTTATCGCGCACGCGTCTTGCCCAGCGGC
>JBAVUZ010000192.1:0-8051 GCA_049697035.1 Candidatus Angelobacter sp.
CCTGGGGCCGGGTAGAACTAATCTAAGGGGGAGAGAATTCTCTCTCCAGAAGCAGCGAATTGCAACAGCTTTAAAGCAGAATAAAGACGCTTAATCGGGGTGACGTGGCACGGCGAACCGCTTTTGAGGGCGGAGAGTCAGCTTATGCTTATTTGTGAAAAGGTTTTCCGGGAGATGGATTGCCGGCTGTGACGGGCCTCCATTTATCCAGGAACTGGATTACATCGTCTTCGCTCATCAAATGCGCGCGCTCAAAGTCGCTGGTGCCATAGAGTACTTTACCCAGCGAATCCAGCACCGCCAGCGACGGCACGCCCTTTTGCAGGTCAACGTGATATTTTTTTGCCAAATCCAGGTTTTTGTCGTACTTTCCCACGTCAACATGCACAACAATGTAATTGTCGTTCAGCAGAGGCGCGATCCTGGGCTGGTGAAAAGCATTTTCAAGGATATGGCAGTCAATGCACCAGTTGCCGCCAAAATCCAGCAGCACGTTCTTATGCTGCTTGCCGGCAGAAGCCAGCGCCCGCCGGATGTCTTGTACCGCATTTGCTTCTGCTTTATACAACTGCGGATTGGGCTGGGCCGGAGGCTGCAGTGGAACGCGTTTAAACTGCGCCGTGGACACCGCGGCAAAGAGTGAAGCGGCAACAAAGATCCATGATTGCAGATTTTTCATGCTCTCTCATTTTAGCGGAGAGGACGTTCAGTGTTGGGGTGGACCAGACGCGTGGAATCCCACAAAGACACAACCGTTTTACAAATTCAGGACAGAAGCTGTCCAGCGCCAATAACGCGCTGAGGCTCGCGCATGATTCAAAGATGAGTGGATTGCTTCGGGTAATACGGCATCCTGCGCCCGCGAATGTGGATCCCGCTGTCCATAAGCTGATCCTGACGGCGATTCATGAGAGACGCCTGCTGCGGTTTCGCTATCACGATAAAGATCGAGTCGTGGAGCCTCAAGACTATGGCATTCAAAAAGGGACGGCGAACCTCTTTACATACCAGGTTGCAGGCGAAAGCGGCAGCAGTCCTCTACCGGACTGGTGCAAGTTTGCCGTGCTGAGCATGTCCAGCCTAAATTGCTGGATGAGACCTTCGCCGGCAGTAGGCTTGTCCCATTACAGAAACATCAGGAATGGGACGTAGTTTTTGCCAGAATAGATCATTCCTAAGTAGATCATTCCTAAGTAGATCATTCCTGGAGTCGCCAAAAGCGCCAGCTAATATGCGTAGCGTATACTTTTTGGGCTATGGCAAACATTGATAAGCATCCCGCAGGTTCATTTTGCTGGGTTGAGTTGGCGACCACGGACCAGAATGCAGCCAAGACTTTCTACACATCGCTCTTCGGCTGGGCCGTGGAAGACAGTCCCATGGGGCCGGACGATTTTTATTCCATGTTCAAGCTCGCCGGCCGCAATACTGGAGCTGCTTATACCATGCGTAAGGAGCAGCGCGCGCAAGGCGTGCCTCCTAACTGGATGCTTTATATCGCGGTTGAAAATGCCGATCAGTCAGTCTCTAAAGCCGCCCAGGCCGGCGGTACCATTCACGCGCCCGCGTTTGACGTGATGGACGTAGGCCGGATGGCCATTCTCCAGGACCCTACAGGCGCGGTCTTCTCTTTGTGGCAGCCCAAGAGTCATCAAGGCACTACGATCACAGGAGACAACACATTTTGCTGGGCTGATCTCAACACTCCGAACCCAGATCGTGCCAGCAAATTTTATGGCGATCTGTTTGGCTGGCAGCTAATGAAGGACGAAAAAGATCCTTCCGGCTATATTCACATCAAAAATGGAGAGCATTTTATTGGCGGAATCCCTCCGTGCACGCACCGCAATCCCCACACTCCGCCGCACTGGCTCGTTTACTTCCAGGTGGCCGATGCGGAAGCAGCCACAGCAAAGGCCGCGCAGTTGGGAGGAAAAATTCTTATGCCCGCGCAGAAAATGGAAAATGTGGGCACGTGGTCTATCGTGGCAGATCCGCAGGGCGCGGTGTTTTCATTGTTTAAATCGGCAAGGTAGTGCTTTAACCACAAAGGACACAAAGGAACACGAAGTAATAAAACCTAAAACAAACAACTCCGTGTTCCTTCGTGTCCTTTGGGGTTTGCTTTACGCCACCAGGTTAAGTCCTGTGAGTCCGCTCGGATCTTCGTCCTGCTTGATTTTTCCTTTTTTTGTTTCTTTGGCCAGTTCGCAATTCAGTTCAGCTCCCACCAGCATGAAGAAACTTGTCCAATAGAGCCACACCATCAATGCGATCACAGCCCCCATGGCGCCGTAGGTCTTGTTGAAGTGAGCAAAACTGCGGAAGTAGTAACCCAGCGTGTAAGAAAGACCAATCCAGCAGCCCACCGCCAACACGGCTCCCGGAAGCGTGGCCCAGAAGCGCTGTCTCACGTTGGGCGCAAGAAAGTATAAAGATTCCACAGCCAATACTGTGAAAACCACCGCGACCGTCCAATGGATGTACGGCCATGCTTCGGCCAAGAGCCATGAAAGGTTCGCCCGCAACGCCAGCCAGGTGCCAAACTGCGGGCCCACAATCATCACCACGAGCGCAATTAAAAGAAGTAGACCCACCAGAAGAGTGAGCGCAACCGCCAGCGGCCTGGTTACCCAGAACGGACGTGCTTCTTCTACGTCGTAAGCGATGTCAAGCGCCTCAATCGCCGCGGCGAACCCACCTGAGGCGGTCCACAGCGTTCCCAGGATGCCGAAGGAAAGCAGGGTGCTTCGGTTGGGAGTCACCACAGTAGCAAGGACTTTGCGAAGAAGCTCAATCGAATCCTGGGGCACGAAGCCGGACATGAGAGACAGGACCTGGCCAAAAGGATTTGCTCCCGGCAGGTAAGCCAGGATCGCCGAAACCAGGAGCAGGGCAGGGAAGAGGGAAATTACAAAATAGTAAGAAAGAGCTGCCGCCATTTGCAGCGTGTGCTTCGCCGGCACGGCTTCCACCGTGCGCCACAGCGCATCTTTAATTCTGCCAAGAATCCCGCGAGGTTTTTTGATCTTCGTTCCATTCGCAAAGATGGGCCCGACGCTACTCACAATGGCTTAGATGCCATTCGTTGGTCGCGCGTCTGGTGTGTTCCAATGGAGGAAAGGCGGCCTGAATGGCGGATAAAACCTATACCTTGTCTTTCGCGCAGCAGGTCGCTCGCCCCTTGGCTGAGGTTTTCGACTTCTTCTCGCGAGCGGAGAACCTGGAAGCGCTCACTCCGCCATGGCTGAACTTCAAAATTCTTGACGTAAAGCCCCAGCCCGTTCAACAGGGAACGCTGATCAATTACAGTTTGCGCGTCCACGGCATTCCGCTGCGCTGGACCAGTGAGATTGTGGAATGGGAGCCGCCGCACCGCTTTATCGATCTCCAGTTGCGCGGGCCTTACAAACTCTGGCGGCACGAGCATCGTTTTGAACCGAGAGATGGCGGGACGCTGATCTCCGACACAATCAACATCGCGCTTCCACTTGGCGCGCTGGGGCAGTTTGCCTACAAGATCAAGGTTAAACAGGATCTCGAAAAGATATTTGTCTTCCGAAAAGAAAAAATTCGCACGCTTTTTGGCTGAGAGCCTCCATGGCTACATCGCTCAACGCTTTACGTTGAAACAACACAACCCCTGCGGTTCCCGTCTAAAGGTGCATATAGAATAGTTCTTCATCCCTGAATCGAATGAATAACCAGAAGAACCTGATCGCCAAGCATTTTGGTCTGCGCGGAATTGCCCTCCTGGAAGCGGGCAAAGGCCTGATTGCCATCATAGTGGCAGTATGGTTGGTGAGCCTTCTGCACAAGGACATTCAAAATGTGGCTGAGCACTTACTGCGTATTCTTCATAAAATCTTTCGGCTGAATCCGGACGGCCATCTGGCCCGCGAACTCATTCGCGGAGCGCGGCACGTGACCCCGGGAAACCTTCATTTATGGATCGGCGGCACACTTCTTTATTCGATTGTCCGCTTTGTGGAAGCCACGGGCTTGTGGCTGGAAAAACAGTGGGCGGAATGGTTCGCGCTGATCAGCGGCTGTTTGTATCTTCCAATTGAAATCTATGAACTGGCACACCGCGCCACGCCAATCAAATGGGCCGTCTTTGCCACCAATGTTTTGATTGTGGCGTACCTGGCGTGGCTATTGTGGGACTTGCACATGCAGAGAAAGCAAGCTGAAGCCACTCTTCGCGAGGTGGCGGAGCCTGCGGCACGGCTTTGAGCAAATAGCAATTGGCAAATAGCAAATAGCCTTTGTGTTTAAGCTGCGAGCATTTTTGCAATGCTAAATGTGCATTAGGTGAAGGGACCCGCCTGTTGCGGCGGGTCCTGAGTTCAATGGTGACGTTCACTCATTGGGTGGCTGCGAAAATTTCTCGCGATCGCGTTCCTCAATGCGGCGCATCGCCCCAAGCAGATGATAATTGGCGCCTGCCCGAAGATGCTCAGACTGGCGGTTAAGGGACTGCATCATGAGCGGGTCGAAAATTCCGACCTGTTCCAATGCTTCCATGTTGCGATGAACGCGGGCGAATGATGCGTTGAGGCGGTTGAGAAGATCGTAAATGTGGGGTTTGGGTAGGCCGCTGGAATTAGGTGCGCTGCTAAAATCTGTGTCAGCCATGGGTCGCCTTTCTATAGTAGGTCGCCTTCTGTAGAAGGCGATTTGTGGTTAGGGCTGCGTTCGGTGTTGGTAGCACCGGCGTGGCCCGTCTTTTGTTTATAGACGGGCGGCGAAAGTGGACGCAACAAAATAGCGAAGCGCTTTGAAGAAACGAATAAAGTTAAGCGCCGGATTTATTTTGTTAAGCGAGACCAAGCCGCAGATTTGCGCTGATTGACGCAGATCAAAAGAATTTGCCGCGAATGAACGCGAAAATACGCGAATCTATTTGTTCGTTTCGCGAGACTCGCGGGCACCAGTCCTCAGGGGCTAAAGCCCGACGCATTTTGAGCACTTACGGCACGACTGAAGTCGTGCCCTGACACTTGTCTCGCCTGAGGATACTTTTCATTTTGCTTCGTAGACCGTCTCGCCGCCGACAACAGTTCGCAGAACACGGGTCTTCAGTATCTCCGGCGGCGCGACTTTCGTGATGTCACGGTCAAGCACCACAAAGTCAGCCAGCATCTGGGGCATGAGCGTGCCCTTCTGTTTTTCTGCAAACTCCGCAAAGGCGGAGCCGGTGGTGTAGGCCGCAATAGCTTCGTGGATGGCAAGCTTCTGCTCGGGGTAATACTCTTTGGTTCCCGCTTCATTCTTGCGCGTGATGGCCGCGTATAGGCCGCGGAAGGGCGTAATGGGTTCCACGGGATAATCGGTGCCAAAGGCCAGCGGGATGCCGTTGTCTTCAAATTCCTTCCAGGGATACGAGTGCTTTGCGCGCTCAGGGCCGATGTGAGATTCCGCCCAATTCATGTCAGTAAGCAGATGGTTGGGCTGCACAGAAGCGATGACTCCCAGCTTCTTGAATTTCGCAAAGTCTTTAGGAGCGATGACCTGATCATGCTCAATGCGATCGCGGCTCAGCGGCCCCAGGGACTTTCCTTTCTGACTTTGCTCTGCATAGGCAAACGCGTCCAGGGCCATGCGCGCGCCGCGGTCGCCGATGGCATGGAAGCCCAACTGGAAGCCGTGCTTCGCGCGCTCGGCGGCCATCGTGTTCAACTTTTCCTGCTCGTAGCGCGGAATGCCGGCATTTTTTGGATCATCATCATAGGGCGCAAGCATGGCGGCGGTGCGCGATCCCAGCGATCCATCCATAAAACCCTTGAGCATGGTGGTATGCAGCATGGGGTCGTTTGCGGAGTGATGCTGCCGCATCTTGATTAGCTGTTCCACGGGAGCATCAAAGGGCAGCCACTCAGCGATGCGCAGCGTGAGCTTGCCTTCTTTTTCCATCTGCTCATAGGTGAGGAAGTCTTCCCAATCAGAGTTGTCCTGGGCGGAGGTGATGCCGGAGCGCGCGGCATCTTCAAGCGCCAGTTCGGCGGCTTTGCGGCGCTGCGCCGCGCTAGACGGCGGGATTTTCTCGCCGACCAAACCCATGGCAGTCTCACGCAGAATGCCTGTGGGTTCGCCTTTGTCGTCACGATCAATCTTGCCGCCGTGCGGATCAGGACTTTGCGCGGTGATGCCAGCGGCTTTCAAAGCTGCGCTGTTGGCGATGGCGATGTGTCCATCCACTCGATTGAAGATTGCCGGATGATCGCCTGTTACTGAGTCAATGTCTTCACGCGTTGGCGTTTTTTGCTCTGCCCACAGCGTATGGTCCCAGCCACGGCCAATTATCCATTCGCCGGGAGCGGCGGTCTTGACGCGCGCGGCGATGCGCTGCTTCATGTCGTCAAGAGACTTGCTCCCCACCAGATCGACATTCAGCTTTTCAAAGCCGCCCGAGCCGAGATGCACGTGGGCATCGTTGAAGCCGGGCATGGCGAAATGGCCGCCAAGATCGATGACCTGGGTCTTGGGGCCTTTGAATTTCTGAATGTCTTCATCAGAGCCCGCCGCCAGGACCTTGCCATCGGCAACGGCGATGGCCTGCACGCGATGTTCGGGGAGGACTGTGTTCTCCGAGAACATCCGGTCATCCGAGCGAGAGATCCTCGAGGGAATGCAAGGTGTGGGAAGGCTCATGGAGCCCATGCACGTAGCCATGCCTGTGTAGATATCGCCATGGATAAAGATCACATCAGCGTGAGGTTGCTTTTCCGCAGAAGACAAACTTGCCATGGTGAGCACCATCAAGACTGCTAAAAGAATTTTCATTCCTGCACTCCGGTAAGAGCCAACAAGACTAACAGAATGCGCTTAAGTCCAAGGTCGCGATTGCTGCAATCGAACCACTCACGCAGCGTGTGCGCGCCGCCGCCATCGCCACCAGCGCCGATAGTAGTGGCTTCAATCCCCAGCGCTAGAGGAACATTGGCGTCAGTTGAGGCGAGGCGCGGAAAAGATTCGATTCGCAGATGCTTATCTGCCGCGCGGACAAGCTGCAGGATCCGCGCATCGGGCGGGAGCTCAGCCGCAGGGCGGTCACCAATGCTCTCAATGGCTAGCGTGACCTTGAGCTCGCCGGAACGATGTGACATCGGGGCCTCACGCCAGGCCTCGGCAGCGCACTCACGGAGGCGGTCTTCCAGCTTTTGCAGTTCTTCCATGGATGCGGAGCGGAGATCGACACGCGCCGTAGCCGACTCAGGAATTGAGTTGACCGATGTCCCGCCGGAAACGACGCCCACATTGAACGTGGTGCGCGGCGATTCCGGCGCATACACATCACTAAATCGCGCCAGTGCGCGCGAGAGAAGAAGGATAGGGTTGGGCACGCCGAAGTCGCTCCAGGAATGGCCGCCGGGACCACGAAATGTAATCTCAAAGCGCCGGCTTCCCAGTGCCTGATTGACGTAGGTGTCGGTGCCCGCCCCGTCGATGACGAGCAGAGACCGGATGGCGTCGCGCCATGGGGAGGACGCGAACAGATGCCGCATGCCGCGCAGATTGCCTTCGCCTTCTTCACCTACGTTGCCAATAAAAAGGACATTTGTTGCCGGTTTGAGCTGAGCGCGTTTCAGCGCGTGGGCGACAGCCAAAAGAGCGGTTACTCCGGCTGCATTGTCACTGATACCGGGCCCATAGAGCCTGTTGGCTTCTTCACGCGTTTGCAGCGCAGTGCCCTGAGGGAATACGGTATCCAGATGCGCACTGATGCCAATCAGCGGCGCACCCGGCTTGTGATGCAGAAAGCCGAGAACGTTTCCCAGATCGTCGCGCTGAACATTTTCCAGGCCGAGCGCAGTAAATCGCTGGAGCAGCCATTCGCTTCGCGCAGCCTCGCCAAACGGCGGAGCTGGGATTTCAGTAAGCTCACGCTGCCAGCGACGAAACTCCATTTCCTGATTGTGCAAGTATGAAAACGCAGCGTGCACGCTACGCATCTCCGCGATGCGGGTTATCTCGCGCTGGGCTGAGGCTCGCGAGCTGTCAGGAATAGGTGGGCGGCTGGCCATCTCTTGAACGAATACTATATTACC
>JBAVUZ010000193.1:0-2390 GCA_049697035.1 Candidatus Angelobacter sp.
AGAGAAGAACTTCCTCCAATTCGTGTCGAAAACTGCAGAATCGACAGGCAATGTCGTCAAGGCAGAACGTGAGTTTACGCCGGATCAACTCCTTGAACTTATTAGTCGCCTTCCAGAAGACTTCGATCCTGAGACACTTGAACGTGTACCCGGTGCAGTTTTCGTGCTTCATCCCGAGACAGCGGCAAAGCTTCTTCCCAAGGCAAAAGAATGGGAGCAGAACCCGGAATTCAAGGCCAAACTGAAGAACATTACAAACCGAAAGCGTGAGGAATGGCGTGATCGAGAGGCTAATCGAAAATTGGTTAGTTAACACGGGAGAACGTGGTTATGAAACCCCATTTGCTCAATTGCTTGCTTCAGAAGGCCATCGAATTATCCAAGGGCCAGTCCACCATCCCTTTGAGCATGGAAAAGATATTCTCACATTTGCTCCCGATGGTAAGCTGCACGCTTATCAGTTAAAAGGTCCAGACCTAATCAACTTACAGGCTTTTGAGAAAATACAAAGTCAGCTTCTTGCGTTGGCCGGAGCAGCGGTCATCCACCCTAGTGTTTCGCCAGCTAGACGTGCGGATCAGGTATTTCTCGTCACAAATGCCACGCTTACACCACCGATCCGGGACAGAATTGAAAAATTCAATATTGGCAATGTGCCGGGGGGTTGGCCGCGCATCGAGATAATCGAAAGAGAACAACTTCTCGGCCGTTTTTTTGCGGCACATGGAAAATATCTCCCACAGACACTGCCTGAGGTTCGGACTTTACTGGAACTTTATTACAGCGATCCCAATCCGCGTTTTCCCGTTCAATCCTTCGCGAAATATCTGACTGAAGTTTTGCCTTTTCCACCGAACGCGCCCTCCATACCCGCTTGTCGTAATGCCGTCGGAAGTGCTTCATTGTTGACATCGTATGCTGTATCGAGTTGGGCCCGGGCGGAAAATCACCTCAGTGTCGCGCAGGCTTGGCTTACTTTTTGTATAACTTTGATCCGATTCGCTGTTGTTCATAATCTCGAAATTTCTAATTGGCTTAGCTCTTATGAGCTTGCGCTGGAAGCTGCCCGAGCAGCGATCGCATCACTTTGCAAAGAAGCTGCTGAAGCAATAGATCTTGTAATACCGGATATTGTTGATGGCCTGGCATACCCCAGTCGCTCTCTGCTGGTCTGCGGCATGCTTGCTGCGTATTTTCTTTCCGAACGGACTTTAGGAGAAGTCGATGCCGAGACAGTCGCCCGCGTGAGATCAATCTTTTTGCGTGAGACTCGATTCATAAAAGTGACAGGAGAATACGACGTAGCATCTTTCTATGTATTTGTATGCGCTCTGGAACAACTTGGAGACATGAAGACCGCTGAGCATTTGATGCTCTCACTCGCGGACACCTTGGCTGTTCAAAACAAGAGACACTCTCCTAATCCGCTGCCGGACCCCTATCACGATACAGAACAAGTTCTGCTGCATCAGCTTGGCGCGGATAGCAATCTCGATGGGGAAGAATTTGACGGGCGCTCATATACGCTCCATGTTGCTATCGAGTGGCTAGCGCGTAGACTGTTGCGTCAGCACCTAGCAAGAATGTGGCCTGCCATCACGCGTGTGCAATTCTTTGAATTCAATCCATCGGGTCCTGATCGATATCTTGCTGTCGAAGATGACGAAGGAGAACTGAAGATGTGGTTTCCGGGACAGCCTCAAAGCTGGTCCGCCCTACTGGCGCAATCAATGGAGCTCGACAAAACCAGGCTTCCAGCCCTTTTGTGGTCCCATCGAGAGATTATCCCGTACCTGCCCCTTTTGCTGCCGCATCGACTGACGGCCATGCTTGCTAACGCGGTGGATTCCATTTCCGCAAATCCGAGATAAGAGACGTCATTCTGGATTCATAGTTAAGAATGGAAAACCCCGGGCCCGAGCGTCCTGTCCTTTTTCCCGGCACTAGGCGAAGGGGCGGGCATCGAATGTGTCCGCCAAGGCGTGAGGCCAACGCTGGAGGAGCCGGGAAAGAGAAAACTAGGAGTTACAGCCGAGGGCGGCGGTGCCACATGCACCACATGTGCATGGGTTGTGTAAATTTTGAATCACCGAAACTGGGCTTTTCAAGAATTCGTCAAAAGCCAGATCTGTCCGTGTTTTTCAAGCATTCATTCAAGCCGGACTCATGTGGCACAGCCATGTGGCATCGGCACCCTCGCCGGTGAAAGGTCTTGTAAAAGACTGCACAGCCGGGGGCGGCTGTGCCACAAGTGTCATGAAAGACTTTAAAAATCGCACAGCCGGAAACGGCTCTACCCCAACGAGCCAACAACCGAGCTCCCACGCAGCCGGGCGGGGGCTAACTTTGCGATACGCCTCCTGGCGGCCAGGGAATACCCTTCTTTGCTT
>JBAVUZ010000194.1:0-17817 GCA_049697035.1 Candidatus Angelobacter sp.
TGACGCGTCCGGAAAAGATTGTCTGCGTGGGGCTGAACTACCGCAAGCATGCCCAGGAGATTGGCTCGCCTATTCCCAAAGCGCCAGTGCTCTTCAACAAATTCAACGTCGCGCTGAATCATCACAAGGGCACAGTGAAGCTGCCGGTGGAGTATGCCAAAAAGTTCGATTATGAAGTTGAACTCGTGATGGTGATTGGCAAGGAAGCCAAGAACGTTAGCGAAGCCGATGCGCTTTCCTACGTGGCCGGATATTGTACCGGCAATGACTTTACCGCGCGCGACCTGCAGCTTGAAACTGGCGGCCAGTGGATGATCGGCAAGACGCCTGACCAGTTTGCTCCGCTCGGCCCGTACATGGTTACCGCCGACCAGATCAATCCTGACAACCTGAAGTTGGAGACGCGCGTCAATGGCGAAACCCGGCAGTCATCGAACACTAACGATTTTATCTTTAATAGCAAGCAGATGATCAGCTATATCTCTCGCTATATCACGCTGCGTCCGGGTGACATTATTTTTACCGGAACGCCTGAAGGCGTGATCCAGGGCAAGCCCAAAGACCAGCAGGTCTGGCTCAAGCCTGGAGATAAAATCGCATGCAGCCTGGAGAAGCTGGGCGAACTCACGTTTGATTTGGTGTAGGCAGGAGACCCAATGGCGTTTTTGCAAAATCAGGGCGCACGGATTTACTGGGACGAACAGGGAAGCGGCGATCCCGTCTTGCTCATCATGGGGCTTGGCTATCCTTCGTATCTGTGGCATCGCACGCGGCCGACGCTGAAGGAACGCTATCGGACGATCGTGCTCGACAATCGCGGCAGCGGCCAAAGCGACGCACCCCCAGGACCATATTCCATTGCGCTAATGGCTTCCGACGCGGCAGCGGCGCTGGATGCTGCAGGGGTCGAACGCGCGCATGTGTTTGGCATATCGATGGGCGGGATGATCGCGCAGGAGTTTGCGCTGCAATATCCCGCACGCGTAAAGTCGCTCATTCTGGGATGCACTGCGCCCGGAGGTCCCAACGCCGTGCGCGCAGAGAAGCGCGTTACCGAGATTCTGATGGGGATTGGTCTTGGGCCGGAAGAACATGCCCGCGCCATGCGGCCTTATGTTTATGACTCGTCCACGCCGCTGGAGCGGATTGAAGAAGACCTGGCAATTCGCCGGCAATGGTTTCCGAAACCGGAGGCTTACAAGGCGCAATTGCAGGGAATCTACGAATGGGAAGCGTATAGCCGGTTGCAGAAAATTGCGGTCCCCACGCTGGTCATCCATGGTGAGACGGACCAGTTAGTCCCGGTAGGCAATGCCGATCTGATTGCCGCGCGGATTAGCGGATCGCAATTGGTGAAGCTGCCGCACGCCAGCCACATTTTTGTCACCGATCAGCCCGAAGCCTCGCTGAAGGCCATCATGGGATTTCTTAGCAGCCAGTCTTCGTGAATCGTCGGGAAAGCGGTACCTGTACCGCGCGCGCCATAGCGAAGCCATCCAGCAAAATGCATTACCTGATTTGTCCTACGCAGTCGCTTGTTCAGTGAACATTGTGAATCCTACTCATCTTCATTTGAATCAACTCTTGAGCGATAGCCGAATGGCTGGTTGGGAGCGGAGCGATATGGCTTGTAATGAAGCCCGCGAGGCCCATAGTCGCCGAGCGGGTCGCAACAAGGCCAGATAGTTTAGAAGTCAAGAAAGTTCTGTAAGCGGTTTGGAGCGGAGCGACATAATTAAATGAAGATTGGCATTACTTGTTATCCCACGTACGGCGGCAGCGGAGTTGTGGGCACGGAACTTGGCATTGAGCTGGCGCAGCGCGGCCATGAAGTGCATTTCATTGCTTACCAGCAGCCCATCCGCCTGAACACCAAGCAGCCACGCACCTTCTTCCATGAAGTCACTGTGTCGCAGTATCCGCTGTTTGAGTATCCGCCGTATGACCTGGCGCTGGCCACGCGCATGGCGGAAGTAGCGGAGATCTATAACCTGGACATTCTGCACGTGCATTATGCGATCCCGCATTCGGTCAGCGCGTTGCTGGCGCGACAGATGCTGGCGGCCCAGCCCAACGGCAAAGCGCGCAAGCTGCCGTTTGTGACCACCTTGCATGGCACCGATATCACGATTGTTGGCGCGGACCGCTCCTATCTGCCGGTGACTCGCTATTCGATTGAGCAGAGTGACGGCGTGACCGCCATCTCGTATTACCTGAAGCAGCGCACAGTGCAGGAATTCGAGATCAAGAATCCAATTGAAGTGATCTACAACTTTGTGAACTGCGACGTTTATATGCGCGATCCAAAAGCGGCTGAAAATCGGGCTGAATATGCGGGCAAAGACGAGCGCATTCTGGTGCACGTGTCAAACTTTCGTCCGGTCAAACGACTGGGCGACGTGATTGAGATCTTCGATCGTGTGCAGAAAAAAATTCCCTCGCGGCTGCTGCTGATGGGCGACGGGCCGGAGCGCTCACGCGCGGAGTGGCTGGTGAACCAGAAACGCCTGCGCAATCGCGTGGAATTTCTGGGCAAGGTCGACCGCGTTTATGAAAAACTCTCCATCGCCGACCTGATGCTGGTGCCCAGCGAGATGGAATCTTTTGGACTGGCCGCGCTGGAGGGCATGGCCTGCGAAGTACCCGCTGTCGCGACCGCCGTTGGCGGCGTCGCGGAAGTGGTTGACCATGAACGCAGCGGCTATCTTGCCGAGGTGGGCGATGTGGAGACGATGTCGCGCTATGCGATTGATATTCTTTCTGACGAGAAGCGCTTGCGCGAAATGGGCAAAGTTGCGCGATGGGAAGCGCAGACGCGATTCTGCTCCACCAAGATCATTCCTGAATATGAAAGATTCTATGAACGCGTGTTGGAGCGCGCGGCATAGATTGCGGCGGCAGCTCCGGCGGCGGGAAGCTCGGTATCGAGCACAGGCATTTCCAGCATGACCAGCGTTCCGTGGCCGTCGCGGCTTTGCACGGTGAGCTTGCCTTCGTCGCCAAACAACACATGCAGGCGTTCCGCCACGTTGACCATGCCGATGCCGCGGCCTGAGCCCATCTGTTCCGCGGCCACCGCCGGCGGCGCGCTCATGCCCACGCCGTCATCTTCCACCTGGATCATCAATTTGTTGTCCTGAATGCGGCTGCGGATGGTGATGCTTCCGCCATCGACCTTGGGCGCAAGGCCGTGCTTGATGCAGTTCTCCACCAGCGGCTGCAGCAGGATGGCCGGGATCACGATGTCCAGCGTCTCAGGGTCAAGGTGTTTATAGACGCGAAGCTTGTCGCGTCCAAAGCGTACGACTTCAATATCAAGATAGTCGTCAACGAATTCGATTTCATCGCGCAGCTGGACAAATTCATCATGCTTACCCAGCAGACGGCGCAGGATCTTGGAAAGCTTCAAGATCAGTTCGCGGGCGCGATCGGGATCAAAGCGCACCAGGGAAGAGACTGAATTTAGCGTGTTGAACAGAAAATGCGGATTGATCTGGCTTTGCAGAGCGTCAAGGCGGGCCTCAAGCAAAAGCCGTTCCTGCTCTTCCAGCTTCATCTCAATGCGGGTGAGGTTCCAGATCTTAATAGGAATAGCGATTGTCGCAACTGTAGCGGCAAAGACGGCAAGCAGGGCCACCGGAGTGTTGATAGAAAGGGCCCAAATCTCTTTGGGCAACGCGTAATGCAACTCCAGACGCGCGGCCTGAAGGGCGATGATCATCAGGAAGAACGCGGTCTGCCAGTCGATGCGCGGATGACGCAGGTTGCGCTTCACCCATCGGTAAACGCTCAGGTCGATGAAGGGAGAGAATGTCCAAATCTCTTCTTCATTACGGCAGAAGTGGCGCAACGATCCGGCCAGCATGCCAGCGCCGGCATTTACCGGCAATGCGAGCCATTCGCCATGAAACAGAGCGGGAATAGCCATGATAGAACCGCCCAGAGTCCCGGCAACACGTCCGCCGAGGACGCCGACAAGGATTGCAGCTTCAAAACCAAGATCGGCGCACTGGAAGTTTTTTACGCGAAAGCGAAAATACACTCCAAGCGCAAAGGGAATGCAGGTAAACAGAACAAAGAGGATATTGCGTTCGCGTGAGCGTCTGCGGGCAAACAGCAGCTTCTTGAACTCATGGGAGCGGCCCAGCGCGCTGGCAACAGCCGTGGCTACGCCCAATTTGAGCAGAAGTTGTATGAGCAGGTACTCAAGGTCCACAAAGCTATTCTTGCACAGAACTGAAGCAGTTAAAACGCAGTTTGCAGGGGCGCCCTTACTTCCGTGCGCTATGAAAGCGGTCCGGCGAGAAGGCGCGGATATCCAGAGGAGAGGGTCGGCCTTGAACCAGATCGGCCATGATTTGCGCCGTGATCGGCGCCAGAAGGATGCCATTGCGAAAGTGGCCCGTGGCGGCAAATACACGCGGTGTGTTGGTGAGGCCGATGATGGGCAAGTCGTCAGGCGTGCCGGGACGCAGTCCTGCCCAGCTCTGGGTGATTGGAGCGGACGCGAGCGCCGGAAGATATTTTGCAGCCGCGTTAAGTAGCTGGCGGATCGCGGAAGGATCTACAGACTTGTCAAAACCAACATTTTCCACGGTTGCGCCGATAAGAATTTTTCCCGAGCTGCGGGGGACAACATAAACCTCTGGTGCGCGCAATACATGCTGCAAGACACTGGTTTCCGGGTAGACGTAAAGCATCTGTCCCTTGCGCGGTCGCACCGGTGATCCTGACCAAGCTCCGCGGCAATCGACGGCGGAGGTGGCGGAAAACATTTCTGCCTGGGTCACCACTTCCACTGCGTCTCCGCGCGCGCGTATCTCTATGACTGCCGTATGCCCGCGAACTTCAACTCCGAGAGTCCTCGCGGCTGCGAGAGCGGCCCGCGTAAGTAAATGGGGATCGACGCTATCTTCCCGCAAGAAGTACGCAGAATGTTCAGAGCGGTGGATCGACGGTTCAAGGAGTTGAAGCTCTGCGGCTGAGAGGCCGCGATATTCACGTGGCGCTGTTGGTTCGGGCATAAGGGCAATGGTTCCAACGCGGCGGAAATCCACCTGGATACCCGCTGCGGATTCAACTCTTTGCACAAATGCAGCGAATAGCCGCGCGCTTTCCACCGCTAATTGGCGCAAAGCGGCAGGCGTCTCGGGATCGGCTGCGGCCAGCATGCCGGCGGCGGCGGAAGAGGCTTCAGAACCGGGCTCTGCGCGGTCGAGCACCAGCACAGTAGCGCCGCGCTGGCGCAACTCCAGGGCAAGTGACACGCCGATAATGCCGGCGCCGGCGATGATGACGTCCCAGAACTTCACACTGCAATTGTAATAAGGCGAGACTTACTGGACGTTGGAGTGGGCCTGTGCGGCTTGATTCGCGGGCTGGCCATCACTATCTACGAGTTTGGAAAATACGACGAGCCGCTTGGGTGCGGGGCCAATGTAATACGTGGGATAGCAGGTGATGAGAGTAAGCTGCGGATCGTTGGTGGGCTTGATCACGCTGATATCTTCCGGCATCACGATTCTTTTGCCGGTGACTTGATAAGTAAAAACCCGGCCGCTGCGGCGGACTTGAATCTGGTCGCCTTTGTTGAGCTCGTAGATGTGGCGGAAAAAGGTATCGCGGTGGCCGGTGATCACGGCGTTTCCGGTTTCGCCGGGCTGGGCGGTCTGCTTCATGTGTCCGGGACCTTCAGAAAGTTCGCGTCGGGAAGCGCCTTCCACCACAATTGCGTCCATCTGGATCTTGGGAATCTCGAGGCGTGTGAGCATCTGATCGGGTGAAATTGGCGCTTTGCCGGGAACGCTCACCGTAGCTGCCTGACGCTGCCATTCAGCCTCAAGATTTTTCTGGCTTCGGTACATTCCCAAATATTGTCCAGCGACGTAACCGAGCAGCACAACACCGATGACTACCAGCGCCAGTGAAATTACACGTCGATTCACGAGCGGGCGCGCCCTGGCGGACAAAACCCTGACGTGCTCCATGATTTGGGGTAAGCGGTCGCGAATTGCCATCGTTTCATTAGATGCAAGATTCAGGTGCTCGCGCTGTAAGGCGTGTATTCACACGGATTTGCGGCAGTTCAGCGAGTGCATTGGCCATTGGATGGCCCGGTGACCTAACTTCGATTGTGTAAAAGGCAAGAGGGTGTAAGTTGGTTTTGGCCTCACAAGCTAAAATCGAATCCTGAGAAAAGGAGCCTTACACCCAATGGCGAAAGTAACACCGATCACCGAGCATTTCCAGCATTTTGCAAAAGATCTACAGGCTTACGGTGAGGCGATATCGCGTCCGCCAGAAACCATGACAGCCTCGACTTGCAGACCTTGAAGAAGAAAAAGAACAAGACAACCTCAGACACTGTCGAAATTATTTATCGGCTGCCTTATGACAAGCCGAACAGGCATGAGATCAAAAATGGCTCTTAGGCGGCTTGAGCTGTTGGCCGCGCCGACCTGGGTCGCATTGCCCGCTGATTTGCATCCAATGTTGTGACCGCGTTCATCAATCGCAATGATGGGGCCTTAGGGATGTTCTTTCCATGAACCGCTGTAAATCGTGTTCTTCAATTTCAAGAAGAACTTTTCTTATCAGCTTTCCCAGGATTATAGGAAACCTGCTGGTCTGGATTCTATTTGTCACCATGAGCGTAGCTGGGCACGCGCAGGACGCCAAAAATCCTTGCAACGTTTCTGGATTCGCTCATCAGACGTGGAATGAGACAACGCAATTTGGAGATGGCCTGAAAGCTGTGCCACGCGCTGTGATTCGACCAAGGAATCTGCTATGGGAACTTCCTGTCCTGGCGGCGACTGGCGTGATGATCGCCAAAGTTGATCGCCCTGCGGACAATCGCATACAGTCTCGATCATTGCAGCAGACGGCAAGCCTGTGGTCGAACGTGGGCCTTGGCATGGAGCTTGGATTCGGCGCGCTCGGATATGGCGCCGGGTGCGGCAAACATCATTCTTATCTTCGCGACACAGGTTTTAAGGCGCTGGCTGCCATGGGCGCCGGCGGTACTGTGGATCTGGGGCTTAAGCTTGCGTTTGATCGCGAGTTTCCCACCACGGGGAATGGCGCAGGAAAATTCTGGGCCGGCGGAAGGTCGTTTCCATCGGGACACGCGGCCGCAAGTTTTGCCTTCGCTGCGGTGGTCGCGCATCGCTATCCGCATAAGCGATGGCTTAAATGGAGCGCATACGCGCTTGCAACTGGCGTAAGCCTCTCACGCTATCCAGCCAAAAAGCATTTTCCGTCGGACATTCTTATGGGCGCAACTTTGGGATATGTGACCGGCGTGTATCTGGGCGATCACTAAGATCACCGCGCCAACAAGGAGCTATTCCGCATTACACGTTACTCTTCTGTGTGCTTCCGCGCAGGGAACTCTATTTGCGTTGCAACTTCCGGCTTGCGGGCTTCCGCTTTCGGCCATTGCTCAGGTGCGCTTCTTCTGCCAGTTGGATGTTGTGGGCCTTGACGATGGCGGCGATCAGCCCGGGAAACCGTTTGTCGATTTCCGCGCAGCGGGAAGTGTTCCGCATTTCCACGCCCTGGCGTTCGCCGCGAATCAGCCCTGCTTCACGCAACGCCTTGAAGTGCTGTGAAAGAGTTG
This sequence comes from Candidatus Angelobacter sp., assembly GCA_049697035.1. Lineage (GTDB taxonomy): Bacteria > Acidobacteriota > Terriglobia > Terriglobales > Acidobacteriaceae > Angelobacter. Next base: position 7,622 of record JBAVUZ010000194.1, read on the forward strand.
ATTTAGGAATGGCCTTCTGGCTGATGTTCACAAAATTGGAGCAGGTCTGCGGACAGGACGCTCCGGCAATCTGGGCAAAGATGGCCACACGCGCGGGGTCAGAGAGGGCGTGCAGGATCGCCTCTACCGTAACATCGTCAATCGACGGGTGAAAAAGTGGCCTCATCCTTAAGTCTTATCTTAGCCTCCTCCGGGTAAATAGTTCAATAGTTCATAAATACGGAACTAATGAATCTTTCGTCTGTCGGCGGCCATCCTATGGAGCGGCAATTGGTTTTTGGGAGTTGCGATCAAATGCACTCCGGCAGTAAACACTTCTTTCGAAAGGAAATATATATGGGCAAGCTTACAGGCAAGGTCGCAATCGTTACGGGCGCGTCCAAGGGCATTGGCGCGGCCATCGCCAAGTCACTCGCCGCGGACGGCGCTTCAGTCGTGGTGAATTACGCTTCCAGCAAGGCCGGCGCGGAGAAAGTTGTCGCCGCCATTACCGCAGCCGGAGGCAAAGCCGTTGCCGTGGGTGGCGACGTCTCCAAGGCCGCGGACGCCAAGGGCATTATTGACGCAGCCATCAAGAACTATGGCCGCATAGATATTCTGGTCAACAACTCCGGCGTGTATGAATTTGCGCCCATTGAGAGCGTTACTGAAGATTCATTCCACAAGCTGTTCAACGTCAATGTGCTCGGGCTTCTGCTCACCACGCAGGCGGCGGTGAAATACCTGAAAGAGGGCGCCAGCATCATCAACATTGGGTCTGGCGTCAGCCGCATTACGCCGCCCAACAGCGCGGTTTATACCGGCACCAAAGGCGCGGTGGATGCCATTACCGGTGTTCTTGCGCGCGAACTTGGACCGCGCAAGATTCGCGTGAACACCATTAACCCGGGCGTGGTTGAGACGGAAGGCGCGCATACCGCCGGCGTTATTGGTTCCGATTTTGAAAAGCAGTACATCGCGCAGACCCCGCTCGGGCGCACAGGTCAGGTAGGCGACGTTGCTTCCATCGCATCATTCCTGGCGTCAGACGACTCCAGATGGCTCACCGGCGAACAACTTCTTGCCACCGGCGGCATGCGTTAATCTGCAATCAATTCATCTGTGGCTCCATTCATCGCGCTGGCCTTGATCGCGCAATTTGAGTGGGGCTGCTTTTGTTTGCTTCCACGTCTTTTAATCTGCAAATAAAATCCTGGGTCTCATCTTCTATCTACAAAAGAGTTTCCTTATTCTGTGTCCACGTTCCTTATTCGTCCTAATGAAACTTTCGCGTCGGTACTTGGGGAGAAAGGTGTACAATTCGTGGCCATCACCACAGAGCCCTGCAAAATAGTTTTTAGGATTCGTCTCTAGATCTACGTACGAGGTAAGTTATGGCCAATCAACTCTCTTCTATTAAGTACGTTGTTCAACTGATGCTGGAAAACAGATCTTTCGATCAAATGCTGGGATTTCTTTATGAGAACTCCGGCAACAAATCCGCTTCAGGAGAATCTTTCGAAGGCTTGACCGGCAATGAGTCCAATCCAGACGACGCCGGCCGGCCAATCAAAGTTTTTAAAATCGATGACACTGCCAGCCACCCCTACCTGATGCCGGGCGCAGACCCGGGAGAAGGTTTTCACAACACAAACTATCAGCTGTTTTCTACCGATATCCCCGCGCATGGCGCAGTTCCAAAGAACCAGGGGTTTGTTATCAATTTCAAGGCCTCAATTGCTTCCGATCTGGCCAAACATTTCAAAGACACTTTACCCGGTACCGATCCTTCAGAAATTATGGGGATGTATTCGCCAGAGATGCTGCCGGTCATGTCGGCGCTGGCCAAGGGCTTTGCCGTTTGCGACCATTGGTTTTCATCGGCTCCAACGCAGACCATACCGAACCGCGCTTTTGCCGCGGCGGCAACTTCGCAAGGCCATCTGGATAATCAAGTCAAGGTTTTTACCTGCCAGAGCATTTTTGGCTTGCTGTCAAAGAAGAACATTGATTGGGCAATTTACGGCTACAATCGTGACCCGCTTACCCGCCTTGACTACACGGATATTCAAACCGCGCCGGAAAGCCACTTTGGTCATTTTCGTGATTTCCAGGCGCGAGCCGCGGCCGGCAAGCTGCCACCGTATACATTTCTGGAACCTAGCTGGGGTGCGAGCGGCAACAGCCAGCATCCCAATTACGATGTGGCCGTTGGTGAACAGCTTCTGCACGACGTTTACTATGCTCTTCGTAATGGTCCTGGATGGAATGACACGCTTCTTGCCATTACCTATGACGAGCACGGAGGAAACTATGATCACGTAGCTCCTCCATGGGGAGCAACGCCGCCGGATAACTCGATTGGCGAATGGGGATTTGACTTTACGCGTTTCGGTGTCCGTATCCCCGCTTTGCTCATCTCTCCTCGTATTGCGCCTGGGCGCGTCTTCCGCGTTAAAAACGGGACCATCGACCACACATCTTTGCTCAAGACGATTGAGCAGCGCTGGGGGGTGGGGCCACTTACAGCGCGTGACAAAGCAGCTCCTGGTCTGGGCGACGTCCTGACCGAGAAGCCGCGTACTGACGATCCGCTAAAGGGCGTTAAAATACCCGTTTCACCCACGGTGCATCCCAATCAGTCGCAGCCTTCCGTCATTGAAAAGCTTCATGCGGCCAAGGTTGCGATGCTGCCTTTGCGCAATGACAAAGGCACATACGATCAACACACACCACCCGATTTGTCATCCAGTGCGGCAATCGGCGAATACATTCAAGCGCGCACTGCGGCTTGGACGCAGCATCTCCAGCGTCTGGATCAACGTCGCAAGAATCGGAAACGAGGATAAAAGGCCAGCTAATAGTTTCATGCTGAGTGCGGAAGAAAATGCCGTTTGTTCTGGCCAGGCTTTAACGGCCGATGAACAGCGTTCCTTGCGCGATTGCACAAAGCGAAGCAAAAAAATGGCGCGGCCCAGTGAGCCGCGCCACGCTGTTTTGGTTAAGCCTTAGCGGTTGCGATTGCCTTTATCGCCATGATCGTCATGGCTGTCATGTCCGTCATGTCCGTCATGTCCGTGATTTCCATTATTCTGGCCATGGTTTCCGTTGTCATGTCCCTGGTTTCCACGGTTTCCGTTGTCGTGCCCGTGGTTTTGCGCCACGTCATGGCTGTGGTCTTCATGCCCACGATTTTGCGCGACATCATGGCTGTGGTCATCGCGGCCATGGTTTTCATGCGCGACGTCATGGCCGTGATCTTCGTGGCGATAATCGACTCTGCCGTGGTCCTCGCGCCGTTCTTCGCGGACATGATTCTCATGGCGCTCTTCGCGGCGTTCCTCATTCCGTTCGTGCGCGCGATACGATACTTCGCGTCCATGATTTTCATGCCCCCGGTCAAAATGATGCTCAGGATAGTAACGGACGGTGTAAGGATGGTGATATTCGTAGCGGTTCACCCAAGTGCGCTGCCACGGCGCGTTGTTGATGAACACTACGCGGCGGTCCCAGGCAATGCGGTTATATCCCCAGCCCCATGGCCGATAAGAAGCTCCCAGCGCAACGCCAAAGCGGAAGCCAATCGCGCCGCCGATGAAGAAGCCCGCGCGCGGCCGCTCATAGACAACAACGGGATCGTACGTGGGAACCACAACGTAGTCCACACGCGCCGGCATGATCGTAATATAAGGTCCGCCGCTCACTACGATCTGCGGCCCAGTGCGCAAATAGCCATAATCGCGCGCGCGCTGGCGCATTCTCTGCACCGCATACATCACTTCCTGCTGCTGGCCCAGAAAAGCGTTGCCCAGATCGGTCGTCCAGTTCATGTCAGAAGCCATCATGTGCAGCACGGCGGGAAAGGGAAGCAGCGCCTGCACGGATGGGTCCCAGGGCAACTGATCGTCCTGGATCTCATCGGCCAATTCATTGCCGGTCATGTCGTGGTGCTCGTCCGCCCAGTAGGATGCGTCGGGAATCTGGTCAGGAAAAGTTGCCGCGGCCAGCGTCTGCGCCAGCAAAGGATCGGGATACAGCGCAATGCGCGACACCATGTGGTCAAGCTGCGGAGGATCGAAATATGGCGCCGACTGGGCGCTTGCCGGCGTGGCCAGCGCGCAGCACATCACGAATACGGCCAGCGCCATGGCCAGAGTTTTGCCGGTTGCACGATTGCTAATCTGTCTTGCTGACATCACTACTCTCCTTGGGTCTCAATTAAGTACGCAGCTCTGCTGCTGAAAAGCACACCTTTGGCGGCGCCCGAGAGGGAGTTTATTAGGCGGCGTCATGCGTATCTTAACCCCGGTTAAGCAGGAGAGTTGTTCACGGACGTGATGGTACTTTGGTGCTCTTTAAACCGTGTTATTTCAACAATCAACGGGTAGAATTGCGGCCACGCGCGTCCTCTGGCAGAGCTCTCCTAATGTTTGGAATCCTTCTGTCTGTCCTCCGAATCGAAGGTGATTATGACGACACCGAATGCGGCCCACAGCGGCACCGTTTCCATTGCAAAGGACCTCACCGTCAATCGCCTGGGTTTTGGCGCAATGCGTATTACCGGCGAAGGCATCTGGGGTGATCCCAATGATCCGGCAGAGTGCAAACGCGTTCTGCACCGCCTGCTTGATTTGAACGTCAACTTCATTGATACCGCTGACGCGTATGGTCCTGAAGTCAGTGAGAACCTGATTGCTGAAGCGCTTCATCCTTATCCCAAGGGCCTGGTCATCGCCACCAAGGGCGGTCTCACGCGTCAGGGACCCAACAAGTGGGCGCCGGTGGCCCGTGCGGAGTATCTGCGTCAATGCGTTGAGATGAGTTTGCGTCGCCTGAAGGTCGAACGCATTGATCTTTACCAACTCCACCGCTTTGATCCCAAAGTGCCTGTTGAGGAATCATTGGGCGAGCTGAAGAAGATGCAGGATGAAGGCAAGGTCCGCCACATCGGGCTTTCAGAAACCACGGTGGCCGATGTCCAGCGTGCGCAGAAGATTGTCAGCGTCGCGAGCGTGCAGAACAAATACAACATTACTGATCGCGTCTATGAGGATGTGGTTGGGTATTGCGAGAAAAACAAGATCGTATTCATTCCATGGTTCCCGCTGGCGGCCGGTGAATTGACCAGGCCCGGCGGCGTGCTGGATAAGATCGCTCACGCCCACAAGGCGACGACCTCACAGGTAGCAATCGCGTGGCTGCTTCGCCGCTCGCCCGTCATGCTGCCGATTCCGGGCACATCGAAAGTGAAGCACCTGGAAGAAAATGTGGCCACGGCAGAACTGAAATTGAGTGAAGCAGAGTGGCAATCGCTGGAGGAAGCCGCCAAAAAGGCGGCGTGAAGGTGTCACATCAGTGCCGCAAACTGGACACGCTAACCAGGACGCCAGCACCACGACCTGCTGGTCTCAGGGGGTGAACCATTGTTCCTGTTTGAAGTTGCGTAGTCGCTTCTGTGAGGACCGAGGAATCGGCTCCGCTGGTTTCAATGCTAGTGCTACTGGCTGATCGCGATAGGTTGGTTCGCTGCAGGCTTTTGCAATTTATCCTGCTTCATAAAGCCCATGATCGCCTCCACCACGGCTTCTTCGCCCATCGCGGTATTGATCATCGCGTGATATACGGGACGGTTGGGCCATTCCGCATGGAAATAATTCTTGATAAAGGCGGCACGCTCGCGATCAACCGTATCCACCAGCGCCTCAGCATGAGTCTGCGTGTTGCCCTCGGAAACCAGCCGGCGCACTTTGTCTTCCGTGGGAGCGTACAGGAAGAACCGCAGCGTGTCCTTACGGCTTTGCAGAAAGTGCTGCGATCCACGGCCCAGGATCACACAATTGCCGGCAGCGGCGGCTTGTTCAACAATGCGCTGCGCATATTTGAAGATGCTGTCTGCGTCCAGCATTTCCACTGCCGGCGCGCCACGATACCCTTCAGAACTTCCCAGCGCAAATGATCTAAGCAGGCGCTGGTAGAGTGGGTCGCGGCGTTCTTCCCGTCGCGCCACCTCAGATTGGTGGCAGTGCGCCAGTCGCGCAATTTCCTGTGTTACTTGCTGGTCCCAAAGCTTCCAGCCCAGCCGGTTGGCCAGTTTCACGGCAATCTGCGCCGCGCCGCTGCCATATTCGCGCTCAATGGTAATAATTCGAATCACTGCCGACCTCAATAACACTGCCTCTTAAAAACTTAGATGCCTTCCAGGTCTGACTGCGTACCCGGGATTTTTGGGCTTTCTCCAGACCCGAAAACTGTACGGGATTCAGGGCTTTTCGACAAGTCCAAACGGGCCTTAAGGACGCCACCAAATCCCCGTGGTTGGCATAGTCGCTGACCAGCGGCAACTTGTGCTTTAATTGCGGCCCAGGAGGTAGACGATGCGCAAGCTGATTACAGTGTTTCTGTTCGTGGTATTTGGTGCGTTTCTGGCCTTGGCCGCCAATCCCACCGATGACGTTAAGAAAGCGGACCAGGACTGGGCTCAGGCTGCGGGCTCCAAGAATGTTGACCAGTTCATGAGCTTCATAGCGGACGACGCGTACGTATCAGGAAATGACGGCAAGTGGGTTCACGGCAAACAGGCGATCAAGGAGCTCTGGTCGAAGATGCTTGCCGATCCAAACTTCAAGCTAAGCTGGACTGTGGATTCGGCCGACGTTTCAAAAGAGCTGGGATATACGCGCGGAACATTTTCCGGCAGCATGGGCAATCAACCAATGTCCGGCAGCTACACCACCGTGTGGAAGAAAAATAAGTCAGGAAAGTGGCTGGCAGTGGTCGATATCGCCGCGCCGGCTTCAGGACAGTAATTCGTCAACGGTCAATAAACGCGGGATGCCGACAAGAAGTGAGGTAGTCTTCCCCATAAGAAAAATCGATGGTGTTCCGCTTCAATCCATGGAGTAGAATTCCCGCCGATATGCTTACCTACCTTTCGCGGCATTCCCGTTGGCTCTTTGCCTTTGCCTTTACTCCACTGCTGGTGGCGCAAACCGCTATTCTCCAGCCGCTTGCGGAGAAACCGGTCCCGGGCGCTTCAGTAAAACTCAAGACAGATTTTTACGTCCCCGCCACGCCGGATTCAATCCGCTGGGGCTTCCTGCCGGACAACGCGGCCAAAGCCGTGATCACCGTACCTTCCGGCGCGACCGTCGCTTTTGACACCATTTCCCACGAGGGAATTCTGGAAGATCAGGGGCGCGATCCGGCGAAGTATTTTGGCCAGCAGGGCGTGCCTGGCAATCAGGTCCTCAATGACGCCAAAGCCATTGCCGCTTCCAGCCTGACGCATGATTTTGCCAAGGATGGTCCACACGTGGTGATGGGTCCGGTGGCCCTGGAGAACGCGCAGCCCGGCGACGTCTTAAAAGTTGAAATGCTTTCGCTGATTCCGCGCGTGCCGTATGGCGTAATCAGTAATCGCCACGGCAAGGGCGCGCTGCCCGGAGAATTTCCTGAGAACTCCGGCCCGCAGCCGGGAGCAAGCGCAAGCAGCCCTCAGCTTTATAACAATGTTTCAAAATTCGTTCCCATTAAGCTCATCAATGGAAAATGGTACGGCATTCTTTCCGCGGCAGAAGGCAAGGAAGCGCATATTCCCGTCGCGCCGTTCATGGGAACCATGGGCGTAACGCCAAACGTGGGCGGCAAGCCTAACTCCGTTCCGCCCGGCGATTACGGCGGCAATATGGATATCCATTACCTCACCGCCGGAGCCACGCTCTATTTGCCGGTGCAGGTTCCCGGCGCAATGTTCTTTATTGCCGATCCACATTTTGCCCAGGGCAACGGGGAAGTAGCGCTGACGGCGATTGAAGGTTCTTTGCGGACAACGTTGCGTTTCACCGTGCTCAAAGCAGGCGATCCCGCCATTCCCGCCAAGGGCAAACTCACCGGACCATTTGCTGAAACGCCGGATTACTGGATTGCCATCGGTCTTGATCCTGATTTGAATGAAGCCATAAAGAAAGCCACGCGTGAAGCTGTTCGCTTCCTTTCCGAGAAGCTTGGTATGGATCGCGCGACGGCCCTCGCTTACCTCAGTGCCGCTGCCGATTTTGAAGTTTCGCAGGTCGTCGACAAGACCAAGGGTGTCCATGCCCTGATCCGTAAGAAAGACTTCAGCCCCAAATAGAAGCGGGAATAAAAAGTCTCTTTCAAGAGAGAAATGCCGTCCAGCTTTAGCCGGACGGCATTCTCTTGTTGGTCGATTTTCTAATGAACGACCCGCTAGTTTACAGTCAGCGTAACCGGAGTTGAGTGGACCAAGAGCCCGCTCGTGCCCGTGACGGTGAGGTGGAAGACCCCCTGTGTTGCACGGTGATCCACGGTAAACGTTAGAGTTGACGTGCCGCTGCTCGTGACCGAAGTCGGAGCAAATGACGTTGTCACCAGCGCAGGCAAACCGGAAATACTTAGGTTCACTACGCCGGTAAAGCCGTTGACCGCTCCAATCGTCACAGTCTCAGATCCGGTGGAGTTGCGCTTTACCGTGATCGCAGCCGGCGCCGAGATGGTGAAATCCGCGGCCGGCACAGCGTCCACTTCCAGGCTGACTGAGACCGTGCGGGTAAGTGTCCCATCCGAGCCGGTGATCGTAAGCGGATAAGTGCCCGGCGGAGTGGTATTGTCAGTTGTTATTGACAGGCTCGTGGTGCCGGCGCTGCTCAATGACCCGGGATTGAACGTTGGCGTCGCGCCGGCCGGCAGCCCGCTAACGGTGAAGCTCACCGTTCCCGTGTAATTGTTGACCGGCGAGAAAGTGACCGTGTAGCTGGTGGATTGGCCTACCAGAATTGTTCGAGATGTGGGCGAAGACGATAGTGAGAAATCAGGCGCCAGGATTATCAGCGTGGCCGTGGCCGAATGCGCCAGTGTTCCGCTGGTTCCTGTGATCGTAAGCGGATAAGTGCCCGCCGGAGCGGAATTGTTGGTGATGATTGCGAGCGTGGTGCTGCCGGCGCTGCTCAATGACGGAGGATTGAACGTCGGCGTTGCGCCGGCTGGCAGCCCGCTAACGGTGAAGTTCACTGTTCCCGCAAAATTGTTGATTGGCGAAAAAGTGACCGTATAGGTGGTGGACTGGCCTACCCCGATGGTTTGAGACGCCGGTGTAGCCGACAGTGAAAAATCAGGCGCCAGGATCGTCAGCGTGGCTGTGGCCGAATGTACCAATGGACCGCTGGTTCCCGTGATTGTAAGCGTATAGGTTCCACCTGGAGTGTTGGCTGCCGGCACAATGGCTAGGGATGAAAGCCCTGAGCCTAGCACTGAATTCGGATTCAAAGTTGCAGTGGCTCCAGGCGGCACGCCGCTTACACTCAGGTTTACAAGCGCGGTGAACCCGCCGGAGGCGCTGACCGTTATTCCATAGCCGATGTTCTGGCCCTGATTGACCGTTTGTGACGCCGGAGAAATGGACAGCCCGAAGTCGCCCACGGGATCTACCACCAGGGTGAGGCGCACGCTATGGGTGCTGACTCCATCGCTGGCCGTCACAGTAAGAGAGTAAACCGCAGCCGGTGTATTGCTGGCAGTGGTGATTGCCAGTGTGGAAGAACCGGAAGCAATGAGGCTCGCCGGAGTGAAACTTGCGGTTGCGAAACCAGGCAGTCCGGTCACGCTGAAGCTCACTGTACCGCTGTAACCGTTGATTGCCGTTAAGCTGGCGGTGTAATTGGCTGAGCCGCCAACGACGATGGTCTGTGATGCTGGCGTGGCATCCAAGGCAAAATCGGTCACCGACAAAGAAACACTGGCTGTATGAGTGAGGACGCCATCGCTCGCGGTGATGGTCAGTAGATAATTACCCGCGGGTGTAGTTCCGGCCGTCGTAGCGATGGCCAGAGTAGAACTTCCTGAAGTGGCCACCGATGCCGGAGTAAATGTTGCGCTGGCGCCTGCAGGCAGGCCGCTCACGCTGAAGTTCACGGTTCCCGTATAGCCGTTGAGCGGCGCTATAGTCGCGGTATAACTGGTCGTGCCTCCGGTCACAATCGTCTGCGATGCCGGCGCTGCCGAGAGCGTGAAATCGGGAGTAGTTACGACCAGGGTGACGGACGCAGTATGGGTCAAAACTCCATCCGTACCGGTAATGGTCAGCGGATAACTTCCCGTTGGCGTTGTAAGCGCGGTGCTGATAGCCAGCGTGGAACTTCCCGAGCCGGCCAGAGATGCAGGCGTAAATGTCGCCGTCGCCGCGGTGGGAAGCCCGCTGATAC
>JBAVUZ010000195.1:0-13101 GCA_049697035.1 Candidatus Angelobacter sp.
CGTGGTATTGGATATCCCGAAGCACGAATTTGAAGAAGTGTTTGACGGCCAAAAGCACAAGCGCGGCGTGAAGCTGGATACCGAACTCACGGCGGCCGATCTGCAGGAAGTGATTACGCACTATAAAGAGGTCGTTCGCAAACACACAAAGAAAGATTTCCCGCAGAACCCGGTGGATCAACTGGTCGGCGCGCGGGACGCGGTGTTCCGGTCATGGAATAACGATCGCGCCAAGGTGTATCGCCGCATCAACAATATTTCTGACGATCTGGGAACAGCCGTCAACGTCCAGGCCATGGTGTTTGGCAATCTGGGAGAGACCAGCGGAACCGGCGTGGGCTTTACGCGCAATCCCGCCAACGGCGACAAAGAATTTTACGGCGAGTTCCTGATGAACGCGCAAGGTGAAGACGTGGTTTCCGGCGTGCGCACTCCGATACACATCAGCGAATTGCAGAAGATCATGCCGCAGGTGTATGACCAGCTCCGCGATATCACCACGCGCCTGGAAAAGCATTATCGCGACATGCAGGATTTTGAATTCACCATCCAGGAAGGCCGCTTGTATATGTTGCAGACGCGCAATGGCAAGCGCACTGGCCGCGCCGCAGTACGTTTGGCCCTGGACATGGTGAAGGAAGGGCTGATCAAGCCTGAAGAAGCGATATTCCGGGTGGAACCCAACCAGCTTTATGACTTCCTGGTTCCCAGCCTGGACGAACGCGGTGGCGATGTGGAAGTGATTGCCAAAGGCCTGCCGGCATCGCCGGGAGCAGCGGTGGGGCGGATTGTTTTCACCGCGAATGACGCTGTTACAGCGGCGGGAACGGGAGCACAGAAGAACCCGGTGATCCTGGTACGCGGAGAAACCACGCCGGAAGACATTCACGGCATGGAAGTGGCTGCCGGAATTTTGACTTCACGCGGCGGCATGACCAGCCACGCTGCGGTGGTTACGCGCGGCATGGGCAAATGCTGCGTGGCGGGCGCGGGTGAGATTGAAGTCGACGAGAAGAAGAAGACGATGCGCGTGGGAGATCTTATCTTCAAGGAAGGCGACTGGATTTCCATGGATGGCACGACGGGCCGCGTGATCAAAGGGCGGCTGGGCACCGTCCCGGCCAAGCCGGACGATCCGGACCTGCAAACGCTGCTGAAGTGGTCTGAGCCGTTCCGCAAGCTGGGTGTGCGCGCGAATGCCGATATTCCGCGCGATGCGATTGCGGCGCGCAGCTTTGGCGCTGAAGGTATTGGCCTGTGCCGCACGGAGCACATGTTCTTTGCCGAAGATCGCATTGGGCACATGCGGAACATGATTCTGGCGCGCACTGAAGCGGCACGGAAAGCGGAGATCGCCAAACTGCTGCCGATGCAGCGCGAAGATTTTGAGGGCGTCTTTAAAGCCATGGACGGCTTCCCGGTGACTATCCGCTTGCTTGATCCGCCGCTGCATGAGTTCCTGCCGCGCCGCGAAGAGTTGATGGTGGAGATTGCGCAACTCGAGATCAAAGACGCGAATTCGCCTCGGCTGAAAGAAGCGCGTGAGCTGCTTCGTCGCGTGGAAGAGTTGCATGAGTTGAACCCGATGCTGGGACATCGCGGCTGCCGCCTGGGAATTACCTATCCTGAAATTTCAGAGATGCAGGCGCGGGCGATTTTTGAAGCCGCCGTGAACGTGTCGAAGGCTGGCGTAAAAGTTTTCCCTGAAGTCATGATTCCGCTGGTCGGCATGATGAAGGAGATGGAGAACCAGAGCGCCATCATCCGCCAGGTGGCAGAGCAGGTCTTCAAGGAGAAAGGAACGAAAGTCGAGTATCTGGTCGGGACGATGATTGAGCTGCCGCGCGCGTGCACCGTAGCGGACCAGATTGCTGGTGACGCCGAGTTCTTCAGCTTTGGCACCAATGACCTTACACAGACGGCTTATGGCTTCTCACGCGATGACATCAGCAAGTTCCTGCCGGCTTACATTGAGCGCGGCATTTTGAAGAGCGATCCGTTTGCCACCATCGATCAGGAAGGTGTGGGCGAGCTGATGCAGATTGCGGTGAAGAAGGGACGCAAGACGCGCCCGAGCCTGAAGATCGGAATCTGCGGCGAGCATGGCGGCGATCCGGCATCGGTGGAGTTCTGCCATAAGATCGGATTGAACTATGTTTCGTGTTCGCCTTACCGCGTGCTTACGGCGCGGCTGGCCGCGGCACAGGCTGCGGCAGCGGAAGAGTTGAAGACCGAGGGCGGAAGGACGAAGTAGTTTTTGTGAAATCCCGAGCGCAGCGAGGGAACCCTATTGCGACGTGGATATCAGACTGTGACTAGTTTCTTAGCGGCGTCATTTGTTGCGGAAGAGTTGGTTACCATAGGGATCCCTGGCTGCGCTCGGGGATAAGAATGAGGTTACTGAACCCGTTGCAGCCGCTCAATCAGCTTTTGCGCGAGGTTGTCCTCTGATTCTGACCATAAGACCCTGCCGCTGATGCCGCAGTTCTTCTCCACGGCGCTGGTAAAGGCGACCAGCTTTTGGACGTTGGCCTTGATACGCTGTTCCAGCACGCTGGTATAGTCGGCTTCCTCAAAGAGGAAAGGAGCGTCCAGGCCGAAGTCGACCAGTATGTGGCCGTTTTCCTGGAACGTTCCTTCTTCAAACTCAGTGCCGAAGGCGATGAACTTTACAGTTTGCGGGCGCAAGACCCAGGTTTCATCCAGATCGCCTTCTAGGGTTGGTACCCAAAGGTCCCAGAGAACGTCCAACTCGTAAGCGTTATCTTCATGAAGGAACTCGGCGGCCAGAGCCAGACTTTGTTCGGGAGCGGCGCGATGATCGAATGTCTGCTGGAAGATGATGGGCTGGTCCCAGGAGATGCTGCGGATGCCCAGATAGCCGATGCCGGGATGGTCAGCAGAGAAAGGGAACTGCTTGAGCACGGAAAGCAGCCGGGGAAGCATTTCCGGTTCCTGAAAGCTGGGAAACCAGATACTTAGGTAAAGTCGGTCAGCCATGATCTGAAATATTGTAATCTGAGATGCGGTTGAGCAGTCAGATGGTAAGGACGCAGCGGATGGCAAAGCGAGTCCGAGCGTTTCTTACGCAAGCTTTCTCTACTAGATTTGAGGCTCGGGGGCAGAGATGCGGAAGTCATGGTTTTCCTTGATCATAGGTTTTCTGATATTGGCCTTGGGTGCGTTGTTCGTTGGCGCTCAGCAGCCGCCGACCGAGAAAAAGCCGCTCATAGAAACGCCTTCCATGAGGCTGGCGGCGGCTAAAAACGTCTTTATAACCCGGACGCACGGGAGCCGAATCCCGCTGGATGTGATTCGATCAACGATGGAAGGCTGGGAGCGGTTCACTTTCGTCGAAACGCCAGACAAAGCCGACCTGATTATTGAAATTTCCTCTACGGGGGACTCAGGCGTCCAGGTTTCAAGTTCGTCCCAGGTTTCGGCGGAGACGGGCCATGAGGAGAAATCCAACTCAACGCGAAGGGACATCTCGCCAACCGACGTCAGGATGGTGGTTTTTGACTCGCGCAATAAGCGACCTTTGTGGGCTGCCACTGAGAGCGTGAAGTTCGCTATGAAGGGAAAGGGCAAACAAAACAATCTGGTGGACGCAGCCGATCGCCTGGCTTCAAAGTTTCATGATCGGCTGGAGCCTCCAGCGAAATGAAGGCTGTGATTCGTCCCATACGGAAAGTGCAATTTGTTTCATGTCAGACCACAGTCTCATGCGACTCTACAATCCTGCGAGAAGAAATATAAATTTATACTAATCCAGTGTTTATGCGGGTAAATCGCGCAACCCCGGAGAATGTTGCTGAATCTTACCTAGCATTGTGCGCCACTCAAGCTCCCTTGTTCGCAGAGGGGCGTCCGCCTTCGTCATACTACTTCTTCTGTTCGTAGTTGCAGTAGCAGTACGCAGTAACGCCCAAACTTCCACCCAAGGCCAATGGTCTGCGGTCACCAACTGGCCCACCCGAGCCGTTCACACCACTCTGTTACCGGATGGCCGCGTCTTTTTTGTTTCGTATTACGCGGAATCATTGCACCCAAATATATGGGACCCGGTAAGCAATACGTTTACTGCGACGGCATCATCGTCGTACGCACTTTTCTGCGCCGGCCATACCACGCTGGCTGATGGACGTGTGTTTATTGCCGGCGGTCACATTGCCGATTACACGGGATATGCACATGCGGTCATTTTTGATCCGGCGACCAACGGATTTACTCCACTGCCGGACATGAATACCGGCCGCTGGTATCCGACGGCAACGACCTTGCCTAACGGCGATGTGCTGGTGGTTTCCGGTGATATCAATGCGAATACCAACGTCGACACGCTGCCGCAGGTTTTTCAGTTTTCCACGAATACGTGGCGCAACCTGACGACCGCTCAGCTCTCTTTACCGCTTTATCCCAACATGCTGGTGGCACCGAACGGCAAGGTTTTCAATAGCGGGCCCAGCCGCCAGACGCGCTATCTTGACACTGCAGGGACAGGTGCGTGGTCAAACGTGGCTGTGCTGAACTTTAGCGGCTTTCGCGACTATGGTCCCGCAGTGATGTACTCACCGGGTAAAGTGGCGGTGATTGGTGGCGCTGATCCTCCAACGGCCACTGCGGAGATAATTGATCTGAATGCGACGACGCCTGCCTGGAAGTACACCAGCAGCATGCATTTTCCGCGTCGACAGCACAATGCAGTTGTCCTGCCGGATGGAAGAGTTTTTATTGTTGGCGGCAGTAGCGCAGGCGGCTTCGATACCTCTAGTTCTCCAGTTCTTCCCACAGAGATGTGGGACCCTGCTACGGGACAATTTACCTTGATGGCCAGCATCGCTGTCTATCGCGGTTATCATTCAACGGCGCTGCTGCTGGCCGATGGTCGCGTGCTTTCGGCGGGTGGCAACGTCGGCGGGCCGAATGCCCAGCTTTTCTCGCCCCCTTATTTGTTTGCCGGAGCGCGACCTGGTATTGCTTCTGCGCCGGTCAGTGCAGGTTACGGACAGACAGTGTTTATCGGAACGCCAGATGCAGCTTCAGTCAGCAAGGTGACTCTGTTGCGCCAGGCTTCAGTGACTCACACCAACAGCATGAGCCAGGGTTTCCAGTCCCTGAGCTTCACCACCACCAGCACCGGACTAAACGTGACCATGCCGGCAAACGCCAACCTTGCGACGCCCGGATATTACATGCTGTTCATCCTGAATGGCTCAGGTGTGCCGTCAGTTGGCAGCATCATCCAGATTTCTGCGACTGCCGCGGCAGTGGGAACTGTGACGGGAAAAGTTAATAACAATCAGGGCGCGCCGATTGCAGGCGCATCCGTTTCTTCCGGCGGTAATGGAGCTATCACCGGGGCGGACGGCGGTTATACCCTGCAACTCCCTGGAGGAACATCCACCCTTACGGCGGCGCTGGCCGGATACCAGAGTGCGTCGGAATCTGTTACGGTCACGGCGGGACAAAGCACGCAGGCAGCAACTCTGCAAATCCAACCCATCAATCCCGGAAACGTCACCGGGACGGTCGCGGATGGGAACGGCCAAGCACTTTCGGGCGCCACAGTCGGCGCCGCTGGGCTAAGCACGAGCAGCACAGCGGACGGCAGCTATGCCCTGAATAACCTGCCTGCGGGACAAACGATAATCCAGGCTTCTCTTACGGGATTCCAATCGGGGTCTACGACGGTGACCGTTGTTGCCGCAACCACCACGGCGGCTCCGGCCATCACGCTGGTTTCAAGCAGCGGAGCAATCTCCGGAAGCGTGAAAAGCTCCACAGGTGCGGCGATTGCAGGCGCTTCCGTAGGTTTTGGCGGCGGCACTGCCACCACTGACGCAAATGGAAACTTCACGCTTGGCGGAGTCCCGGTTGGTACCGTGCAACTGGTAGCTTCAGCCCAGGGATTCCAGAGCGTGACGCAAAGTGTAATTGTTGCTGGCGGCAAAACGACTACGACAAATTTCACACTCATCGTGGTCGGTTCGACCGGAAACGTGACAGGCAAAATCACCAACGCTTCCAGCGGTGCGATTGTTACTGGAGCAACCGTAAGCTGGAGCGGCGGAACGACTACGAGCAACACTAGTGGGATTTATACCCTGACAAACGTTACTGCGGGAACGCAGAACATTACGGCAGTTAAAACGGGCTATCTGGCACACACCCTCGCTGCGAACGTGGTGGGAGGAGCCACCAGCACTCTCAATATCCCAATCGCCACAGCGGGAAAAATCTCAGTGAAAGGTGTTACCTCAAGCGGGGCGGCGGTCAGCGGCGCAACTGTCACGATCAAGGGCGGCAGCATTGCAACCACTGTTTCTGGACTTAGCAGTTCGACTGGGTTGTTTACTACGAACTGGATTCCCGTAGGCACGTACACCGTAACAGTCGCCAAGAGCGGCTTTACCACGCAGAGCAAGACAACGACGGTTGCAAGCGGCGCTACTGCATCGCTCACGTTTACTGGATTCTAGGAGAGACCAATGAAAAGCGGCCTGAATACCAAATTGCTGACAATCGCTGCCATCGTTGCTTTCCTGGCTTCTTGCCTCGCGCCCAGCGCGGCAGCGCAAACCTATACCGCTACCGACCTCGGCACTCTTCATGCCGGCAGCGCACGTGTGCATGGCGTGAATAACTCTGGCCAGACCGTGGGTGCTTCTGGGCATCCGCACGGCGCAGACACGCACGCATTTTTCTGGCAGAAGCAGGGCGGCATGCGCGATCTGGGCACTCTTCCCGGTGGCGATTACAGCTCTGCGTTTGCCATCAATGACTCCGGGATTGTTGTAGGGACGTCAAACACTTCAACCAGCGCGCGCGCATTTTCCTGGACACTTGCCCACGGGCTTGCCGATCTTGGAACTTTGCCGGGCGCAACTGCCAGCTCAGCGCTTGCAATCAACAATCAGGGTCAGATCGCGGGCAGTTCCGGCGGACACGCAACTCTGTGGCCTGGCGGCAACATTCAGGATCTGGGCACGCTCGGCGGCGCGACCAGTGAAGCCCACGGTATCAACAATCTTGGTGCGGTTGTCGGAGTCTCTGACACAAGTTCCGGCCCGCACGCTTTTTTATGGCAAAACAGCGCAATGCAGGACCTTGGTCTCCTTCCAGGTGATACCAGCAGCCACGCAGATCATATCAATGACAGCGGAATGGTTGTGGGCGCTTCCGAGGGTAGCGGAGGGATTCGCGCTTTTGTCTGGACCAGCGCTGCCGGAATGCAGCCCTTGAGCGGTGAGTCCGGCGCAATTTACAGCGAAGCCTTTGACATCAACAACGCAGGGCAAGTAGTAGGCGAAATCGCAAGCTCCATGGGGACCCGCGCTTTCATTTGGACCGGCCAGAATGGGCTGATTGACCTGAATGAATCTGTCACGAATCTTCCGGGCGACGTTGTGCTGATTGGGGCTTTTTCCATCAATGAAAAAGGCCAGATCGTCGCTTTCGGTTTGAAGAGCCCGAATGTCAGCAAACATCAGGAAGTCTCAGCGGACAGCCATGTCCATGCCGGACCGACGCGGGTTTTTCTGCTAACGCCACAGTAGCTGATGGCTGAATGAGTTTGCCGGAGCGGCTCTGACGAGCCTCATGCGGCACGCACTGCGCCAGTAAAACGAGACCGCAAGGACGTTGGCATCGGTTATAATCCGCGCATGTTAGGTGGACGCACCAGCGAACAATGGATCGCGCAATACGCGAGCAGCCATACACATCCGGTCAACCGGTTTTGCCATAGCCTTGGCATACCATTGATCGTGCTGTCACTGGCGCTGGCCGTGGCCGCTATTTTCTATCATCCACTCTGGATGTTTGCCGCCGGACTCTTCGTCTTTGGCTGGCTATTGCAGTTCATTGGCCACGCTTTTGAGCACAAAGAGCCTGAGTTTTTCCACGACTGGCGCTTTCTGCTGGTGGGCGTCCGCTGGTGGTGGGCCAAGATGCGGGGCAGAGCGTAAGAAGATATCGAAACAGCGTTGCGAACGCTGCCGCGATAATTTCTGTCCTTTCTATTTTTGATTTGGTCCAGTTGCGCTGTCACTGGTCCACCTTTATTCTTGCCAGTTATGTCCACACTGGTTGAATGCGTTCCCAATTTCTCTGAAGGCCGCGACAAAAGCGTCGTTGACGCCATTGTCGAAGTGATGAAAATTCCCGGCGTCTCGCTGCTGGACCGCGAGATGGATTCCGACCACAACCGCTGCGTGATCACCATTGTGGGTGATCGTGAAGCCATTGCCGAAGCTGCGATTCGCGGCGTAGGCAAAGCTTCTGAGTTGATTGACCTGACGAAGCATCAGGGCGCTCATCCACGCATTGGCGCGTCTGACGTGATTCCATTTATTCCCATTGAAGGTGTCACCATTGAAGATTGCGTCGCCATTTCGCGCAAAGTCGGAGAAGAGATATGGAAACGCTTTAAGATCCCGGTCTATCTCTATGAATCTGCTGCTACCAATCCAGATCGCCAGAACCTGGAAAACATCCGCCGCGGCCAGTTTGAGGGTTTAAAAGAAGACATTCTGGTGAACCCGGCGCGCTGCCCGGATTTTGGCGATCCGCGCTGCCATCCCACCGCGGGAGCAACAGTTGTCGGGGCGCGCAAGGCGCTCATCGCTTATAACGTTTTTCTCAACTCCAAAGACGTCGATATCGCAAAGAAAATTGCCAAGGCCGTGCGCTATTCTTCTGGCGGCCTGCGGTATGTAAAAGGCGCTGGCTTTGAAGTCCGCGGGCTGGCCCAGGTATCCATGAATCTGACCGACTTTGAGCAGACGCCCATCGCTCGGGTCTTTGAATTTGTAAAGCGCGAAGCGGAGCGGTACGGCGTGCAGCCGCTCAGCAGTGAGATCGTTGGATTGATCCCCAAGAAAGCATTGGAGCAGGCAGCCGAATGGTTTCTTCAGGTAGAAAACTTTGATTCGTCCATGATTCTGGA
Organism: Candidatus Angelobacter sp.; assembly: GCA_049697035.1. Classification (GTDB taxonomy): domain Bacteria; phylum Acidobacteriota; class Terriglobia; order Terriglobales; family Acidobacteriaceae; genus Angelobacter. Next base: position 8,951 of record JBAVUZ010000195.1, read on the forward strand.
AAACCGGCTGGCCGCAGTGACCAGCGGCAAGATGGCTGTTGGTGGCTTGCGCGCCGGAGTTGAGCCGTTCATTGAACAGCTTGCCGCGCCCACAGCGACTCCCGGCGGAGGCAGCGCCGCGGCGTCTGTTGCTGCTATGGCGGCGGCATTGGGCAGCATGGTGGCCGCGATGTCGCGTACCAAGAAAGCTTATGCGCAATACGAACCTCAGTTGAGCGCGGCGCTGGCTCGGTTGGCGCAGCTTCGTGAAGAGTTGAAAGCCGGCATCGATGCAGACGCCGAGAGTTACAACCAGGTCCTGGCCGCTTACAAACTGGCCAAGACTTCCAGCGACGGTGAAGCTGCGATCGAAACGGCCATGCAAGGCGCTACTACCGTTCCCATGGACACGGCGCAGAGAGCGCGCGAAGTCAAAGACGTCATTGAGACGCTTAAGCCAATCACCAGTCCAAACATGGCTTCTGACCTTACCGTGGCGCTATCCCTGGCCAGCGCGGCTATTGTTGGGGCCTTAGCCAACGTGGAAATCAACCTGGGCTCATTAAAAGATGCCGATTTTGCCGATGAGATACGTTCAAGAGTAGTGGAGCTCCAGAGGTGAATACCTTAAGTAATGGGAAATTAGCATCCTGAGCTGCACCTGAACGCATCAGATTAAGCAAAACCGGACTAAAATATGACTATGAAACGCACTCTTGTGATCGTGCTCGCTTTTCTATCCAGCGGGCTTACTGCCTTTGCTGCTTCACTTGGTACGGCCGCGCGAACGGTTATTCCCATTGAGGTCCAACAGATCATCAACGTCGATTACCGGCGCATGAAGAATTCCGATACGGCCATGGACATGAAGGCCAAGCTGCTTCCGCCCAACATGAAGCAGTTTGAAGATGCGCTGAAAGATATCGGCGTGAACCCTGACAAGGACATTGACCAGATCACGCTGGCGTCTTTCCGGTTGAAGGACCAGGGCTTGCAGATGATCGGCATTGCGCAGGGCCAGTTTCCGCGCAAAAAGCTGATGCTCAAGATCACCAACCAGAAAATCAAAGGCACCAAGAAAAACGGCTCCATGATTTATCCCATGGCCGGTGGGATGCAGATGACCTTTCTGGATGACTGGACCATGTTGTTTGGCGACATTGCCGCCGTGAAGGCCGCGCTCGATGCTCGCGACAATTCCAGCCAGAGCCTGAATGCCAATCGCGACATCACTGACCTGATTCCTAACGTTGAGGCCGGAACGGTCTGGAGCGTGCTGGATTCAGCCGGGACGGAAACGATGTTGAAGTCCGCCTTAGGCAGCGCAGCCGAACTGGGCGAATTTGACACCATGAAGAAGAAGCTTCTGGGCTCGCGCTATACCATCGACTTTGATCATGGCGTGGACTTCAACCTGAACGTCCTCACCTCTGATAACGTGACTGCTTCAACTCTTTCTTCCGTCCTCAAGGCCGGCATTCTGTTCAAGAAAATGGACGCCAGCCCCACGGAAAAGGCAGCGATTGACGGCACGACTGTGGATAGCGATACCAATAAGCTGGTGGTGAAGTTTAAGGCCGATGACAAGAACTTCCAGCAACTTATGCAGTCGCCGATGTTTGCGTCAGTGGTTCGGTAGTAACAGGAACTTAACCACAAAGGGCACGAAGGAGTCTTTTCTGAAATCTCGAGCGTAGCGAGAGATCCCTTCTGAAAGTGATCCTTTATTTCTTAATGACTTCCTCGTTTGTGGTCGGGTCAAGGAGTCAAAGGGAATAGTGATCCTTCACCTGCAGCGACCGCAGGTTCGGGATTTCAGATGAAAATCCCTCTGTCCTTTGTGGTTAATTTAAAGCTCGGCGCTCACGGCATGCGCCAGCTCTTTGAGTGACTTCTCATTCCTGCGATACCACATCCATAAGCCGTGCTTTTCCGCCTGCACCAGCCCGGCTTTCCGCAGGATTGACATGTGGTGAGAAATTGTTGGCTGTGAGAGCGTGACGTGGTCCTGCACGTCACACGCGCACATGCCCACGCCCTTTCCAATAGAGCATTGGCCCTTCTGCTTCAGCAGCCGAAGTATTTTCACCCGAGCAGGATCGGCCACAGCTTTAAGCGCCAGCACAAGTTGTTTATCGGTCATTGTCATCACATTACGGCATCACATTCTTTAGTACACTCTAAGATCGATTTTGGTCAATATGCAATCGTCTATTGACCGCGCTTGCCAACCTCTGTTTTCCTAGATGTAGCATGGAATTGCGCAAAGATCCGATTACACGCTCCTGGGTTATCGTTGGCGATGACGTGGAGCGCCCAGCCCAGCCCGGCTATTGCCCATTTTGTCCTGGAGCGCAGAACGCGCCGCAGGTGATTGCCACGCTGAACGGCAATGAGCTTGGCGGCGGGCCGATATCTGCCATGGTGCATCCTGCGCCGCTCTATCGCATTGAGGGTGAGCCGCATCGCCACGCCGAGGGCATTTATGACGCCATGAACACTGTGGGCGCGCATGAGGTGCTGGTGCAGAGCATCCGCCATGACATTGAGCTGTGGCAGTCTTCTGACGCTGAAATTTCCCAGTTCCTGCTGCTGACCGCGCAGCGCATCCAGGACCTGAAAGGCGACCTGCGGTTCAAGTACGTCACCATGTTCAAAAACCATGGCCCTGCTGCAAGTCAGGAATTCGACCACCCTGTTTCTGAGCTGACGGCCACCACGTTTGTTCCGCGGCGTGTGCTGTATGAGCTGCGGGCTTCCCGCGACTACTATCTTGAAAAAGAGCGTTGCGTTTTCTGTGACACTCTGGGACAGGAACTGCGCAACCCCATCAGGATCGTTGAAGCCTTGAATCACTTTGTTTCCATGTGCCCGTTTGCTTCGCGCGTGCCTTACGAGATATGGATCATGCCGCGCAAACATGAATCTTCCTTTGAGCGGTCAATCACCTCGAAGTCGGCGCATTTAAACGAACTGGCTGGGTTGATCCGCCGGACGCTACAACGGGTCATGAGCATTTCAGAATCGTTTTACCTGGTGCTGCACACGGTGCCAAACACGTATCAGAAATCGAACATACTGCAATACTGGAAAACCGTGGACGAAGACTATCACTGGCACATCGAGATCCTGCCTATTATTGGCGCCAAGGCCAAGCCCTACTTCCTGAAAGAGGTGTATTACACCCACATTTCGTCGGAATCCGCGGCAGAAAAGTACCGGAAACTGGCAATTCGTTAGAGGTCCTCACATACGGTTCAGCGCGCTGCTAATATTCTTCCCGCAGTGTCATATAACCAGTGTTCTTATTGCACTCATACAGTGAACCCCGATCAGGGCCCGGGGCAATTAGAAGCTTGCTGCTCAATCAGCATGGATAAAAATGAACTCCACGATGAACTTGAGCGGCTTCATCCGGCAAGCTTTGGCTGGGCGCTGTGGTGTTGCGACCACCGGAGAGATGAGGCGGAAGAAGTTTTGCAGGCCGCCTACCTCAAAGTCCTGGAGGGCGGAGCCCATTTTGAGGGACGTGCAACCCTGCGGACGTGGTTTTTCTCCGTCGTGCGCCGTACGGCTTGGGAACAGCGTCGCCGGCGATGGGCCCGCGAGTTACTGCTGGGACGCTGGCTCACGCAACAGCCTGCATTGGCTCCGCATCCTGCGCCGGATGAAGCGCTGAGGAGCTCGGAAGAAAGTCATGCGCTGCTTCGCATGCTGGCGAAGCTGCCCGCACGGCAGCGCGAAGTCTTGCACCTCGTTTTTTACCAGGACCTGACGATTGAGGAGGCTGCAAAGGTTTTGAACATTTCCCTGGGAACGGCGCGCATACATTTTGAACGTGGCAAAACCAGGCTTCGCAGCCTGCTGGCTCAAGAGGAACGCGATGAACGGCGACCAAAATCTTCCTAACGATGATCGTGGCGACAAAGCGCCGCCGGACACCAGCTTGCAAGATAGTGCCTTGCGCAAGCGCTTTGCCAGCCTTCGGGAGGCAGAGCAGCACCACATTCCTGCATTCGCATCGCTATGGGGCAGGAGAAGCCGCGTGCAACGGAGCAAAGGTCTCTGGTTGGCTGCCGCTGCATGTGCGCTGATCGTGGTGGCCGCGATTCTTCTGCTTCCCTCAGAGCGGCCGAATAGGAATGAAGTCTCAATGGTTTCGATTACCGAAT
>JBAVUZ010000196.1:0-5913 GCA_049697035.1 Candidatus Angelobacter sp.
CTCTTCTGATCTACTTAGCTCGACGCACGTTGACCAGGCAAAACGGCTTCTGACCGAAATTCTCGATCTGGATCTCATTCTTCTTGTTGAATGTGATCTTGCAGAGCGGCGCAAGCGAGCCGGTGCCAACAGAACCGGTAGGAGATATGCGGCCTTTGTCTTTCTGGTCGCCGATGGCGCTCAACAATCCGTTCTGGCCTTTGCGTTTCAGCGTCGCCACGGCTACAGTCGGCGCGCGAGGGGAGGGATCTTAGTAGGCTCGCGATTATAACGCGGTTCAGGGATGCATCTGCCACTTGGTTTCAAACGTCTGGCCAAGGATCTGGTTCAAGTGATGTTTTAAGTGCGCGACGTAATCTTCGGCGATCCAGGCCAGCGTAGCTGCCGGGTTGTTACCGATGTTGCAGGTGACCATTGCAGCGTCTTCCGGTAACTGGCCGATCACATGGGCCAGGAAGCGATTGTACGCGGCCCAGAAATCGACCAGGAAATTCCAGTCTATCTCGGCAAAGTTCTGGATATCCACCAGCGCGTTTTGATCGTAGCCGGGGAACGTAAGGCCGCCTTGCAGAGCCGCGCGGACGAAACGCTGGTGGTTGTTAGACGCGGAGTCCAGCAGGTGGCCGAGGATTTCTTTCTTCGCCCACTTCCCTTCGCTGAGGCGCGTGGATGTATCCGCGTTGTCGAGTTTCAGCAGCAGCGGTTTGGCCTGGGCCACGGTGCGGCCAAGGTCGGAGGCGATGGGAGGAAAAGGATTCATGGGCCACGCTTGTAAGAGATTATAGTTGCCAGGGATTCAATGTATTGATTCCTGCAACCTGGACATCCTTTGTGTTCCGAGTAACAAGAGTCAGGTTGTGATGCAACGCGGTTGCAGCCATTAAGCCATCGACGACCGCAAGCGGCGCTCCGGCTATTTTAGCTTGAGCTGAGATCAGCCCCCAACGTTCGGCAATATCCAGACTCACATCAAGAATCCGCCCTGAAAAACGCAATACCAGATCATTGGCCAGCCAACTTTCAAGTAGAGCACGTTTGTTGCTGCGCGGAAGTGAGTCAATGCCTTTGCGGATTTCTCCGATAGTCAGCACGCTTAAATGGAGCAATTCCTCGCTTGAGGCCTGTATCCATGAAATAACTTTTGCTTCTGGCTGGACCTTTGTCAGCTCGGAAATTACATTCGTGTCAAGAAGGTACCCGCTCACAGATCGATTTCCCTGCCATAATCTCGCGGCCGATCTAGCTCCAGATTTGCCCCTGCCAGAGGGGACTTAGCAAAAAACTCGACCAGGCTTTCCGGCTGTCTGGATCGAGCTTTCAGACGTTGAAATTCTTCAGCTGCCACAACTACAACCGCATCTTTGCCCTGCCTGGTAACCCATTGCGGGCCCTCCGCACGCGCTTTACGGAAAAGCTCGCTGAACCGGGCCTTGGCCGTCTGCAGTTGCCAGTTTCTATCAGCCGTGGAAATGGCTCGGGATTTTTGCTGTTTCTTTTTCATATTCTAACCAGTCTGACTAGTCCATACTAACATAAGGGGCCGCAAATTCACATCAACAGTTCGCACGCGCAACCACAATTGGGGATTCTTCTACATGAGAACGCCAAGTATAAAATAGGCGAGTCAACCTGCCCGGTTGCATGAGGTGTGCGATTTGCCGCGTATACGCCACGAACTTTTTGTTCATGTTTTGTTCAGCGCCAAGGGTCGTCACCCCACGATTCCCGAAGACATGAAGAAACGCCTATGGGCTCACATGGAAAGCATATGCAAGGCGAACAAGATAGGCGTGCATGCGATTGGTGGCACAACAAATCACGTGCACCTTTTGCTTGAGTCTCCGCCCACACTTTCCATTGAAGAGATGGTGCTCAAGATACAGGCAAAATCGGCTGAATGGATGAACCGCCACGTAGACAACTTTGCATGGCAGGAAGGTTATGGCGGGTGCAGCATCAGCAAAGCGCATGTTGGAAGGGTGGTGAAGTACATCCAACATCAGGAGCAGTATCATGCGACGACGACTTATGAAGAAGAGTTCCTCACTTTTTTAAAAGAGAATAGGATTCCTTACGATCCGCAAGATGTTTTTGGATGAGAACAATCTTGATCGGGGGCTGTATTGCTAATTCTGGGATCGCACCGCATTATAAAATCGGAAGACTTCAAGAGTATGTGGAAGCGTCGGTGAAGAGAAAAATAGAAGCCTGTTCCGTTATCCTTTCATTTCCCTTTTAATTTAACTGGCTGTCGCTTGGGCTGTTTTGGACGTTCGCCTGCGCTTGTACCAGATCATGGGGCCGGTAATTGCCATGATCACAAGAGACAGGCTGAAGACCAGAGCCAGCATCTGCGTAGGCCAGCCAAAAATATCTCCAGTGTGATACTGGCGGTTCCAGAGCCGAATCAGCTTGAACCCCAGCGGAGCCGAACGGGCGTCCGTAAGCATGCGGACTTTGCCGCTGTAGCCATCAAGAAAAATATTGGTGCGGCCCGCGGGTGTGTGGTCTTCAGGATATTTCATGATCACACGTACGGGAGCCTGCGGCTTTGCGGCCAGCAGCATGACGGTAACATGCGCTCCGGGCGCGCTCTTCTCCGCGATTGAAACGAGTTCATCTGAATCCAGGGGGATGGCGCCCTGCTGCACCGGATCGGCGGGAAGCATTTTTGCGGGAGGCGGCGAACCCGTAAGCCGATCGGCCAGCCGGCCAGCCGGGCCTTCCCAATGAAGCGCAATGCCGGTCAGCGACAGCACCATGAGAAACGCCCACGCATAAATCCCAATCGCCTGGTGCATGTTGAAATGAAACGCCACGCCGGTCAAGTTCCAGCGAAAACGGCCGATCTTGCGCCTCCACCACAGGATGATCCCCGTCAGGTTCAGGATAAAGAGCGCTACGGCCGACCAACCGACGATCGCGCTGCTGATCTTCGCAGCGAGAAAGTGCGTGTGGAATTGGTGCAGATAGCCCATCAAGCGGTTGGCTTTTTCCAAATCGCCCAAGACATCTCCGGTATAAGGATTGACCGCGAGTTCTAATTCCTCTGGTGAGGGAGCAGGCTTGGCATCGTGATTTGCTTCCAGGTCGGCCGCGATGGCCAAGTCCGGTTGCAGCGGGAGTGTCCATCCTGCTATGTGGTACTGCGGATAAACCTCCGCCATGCGACGGGTAATCTCCTTCAGCGGAAGCCGCGCGCCGGCCGGGGTTACTTTTACCAGCGAGCGGTTCAACAGGCGGTCTATGGGACGTTCAAAAACCAACAGCGCACCGGAAAGGCCAACAGCCAGCAGCGCCAGGGCGGTAACGAGTCCTATCCAGCGATGCAGAAGGAGAATTAATTTGCGGGCATTCATAATGAAATTGACCAGCCCAAACGCCCTTTCGTTCCAATTTTTTTAGGACAAGGGCCACTGCTCTTATCACGGCTGACGACCAATGAAGAACAGCGCATGGGGAAAACATTGTAGCCGGCGCAAAGTCCCTCGCCCCCTACTCGTGTGCTGATGACGGCGCGCGCTCGTTGACGGGATTCGGGATGACGAGTCTTAAGACAGCGATCCGCTGATTACTCGATTCCTAAATCCTTCCACTTCTTATCTACCTGCGCTTTGGTCTTTTCGTCCATCAGGATCTCGTCGGGCCAGGGACGGGCGAAGCCTTCTGTCGGCCATTTGCGCGTGGCGTCAATGCCCATCTTGGAGCCGAAGTTGGGCAGACGCGAGGCGTGGTCGAGCGAATCGACAGGGCCGAGCGTGAACTGTATATCGCGCTCAGGATCGATATTGTTGAAAACTTTGAGTACCACTTCGCCGATGTCCTGCACGTTTACGTCTTCATCAACGACAACAATGCATTTGGTAAACATGGCCTGGCCCAGAGACCAGATACCGCTCATAACTTTGCGCGCGTGTCCGGGGTAGGACTTACGGATGGAGACGATCATCAGGTTGTGAAAGACGCCTTCCACGGGCAGGTTCACGTCCACGATTTCCGGCAGCGTGAGACGCATCAAGGGGAGGAAGATGCGCTCTACGGCCTTGCCCATCCAAGCGTCCTCCATGGGCGGCTTGCCCACGATGGTGGTGGCGTAAATCGGGTTCTTGCGGTGCGTGATGCAGGTAACGTGAAGCACCGGGTATTCGTCTTCCAGCGAGTAGAAGCCGGTGTGGTCGCCGAACGGGCCTTCCGTGCGAAGTTCGTCGAGCTTGACGTAACCTTCAAGCACGATCTCTGCCGACGCTGGCACTTCCAAATCGACGGTTTCGCATTTGACCAGTTCCACGGGCTTCTGGCGCAGGAACCCGGCGATGATGAATTCTTCAATCTCCGGCGGCGCAGGAACGATGGCGGAAAATGTGAGCGCGGGTTCAGTGCCGATGGCAACAGCAACTTCCATTGTCCCGCTGGGACGGTCACCAGGAGCAAGCATGGAACCACCGCCGGAGCGGGCCATGATGTCAACTCCAGCGCGGGCAAAAGCGGCTCGCTCCGCGGGCTGCTGTCCACGAGATTTTTGTTTTGCATCTGGCGGCTGCGGTCCTGATTTTTCTAAAGAACCAGCGCGCAGCATGTCGCGGTAATGCTCGGCGGCGACTTTCTGGCGCTGCCAGTGCATGCCGGCCGTGGTGGCGTCATAAACCTGGATGCGGTACATGCCGGTGTTGCGTTTCCCGGTTTTGGGATCGCGGGTGATGACGCAGGGCAAGGTAATGAAGCGGCCGCCGTCCTGAGGCCAGCATTGGAGAATAGGAAAATCAAGCAGAGAAAACTTTTCTTTCTTAATTACCTCTTTGCATGGCCCAGTTGGCACAACTTTGGGAAAGAACTTGCCCATGTCGGCCAGCATGGGCAGCATCTTCAGCTTTTCCAGAAAGCCTTCCGGCGACTTCATGTTAAGCAGCTGGCGGATACGCTCAGCGATTTCGTCGAGGTTGTCCACGCCCAGCGCCATCTGCATGCGCCGCTCTGAGCCAAACTGGTTGATGAGCACCGGGATACCGTTAGCGCCTTTTACGTTTTCAAACAGCAGCGCGGGCCCGCCGGGGCGTCCATACTTTTTTGCCGCGCCTTTAGAGACGCGGTCAGCGATCTCAGTGATCTCCAGGACGGGATCGACTTCAGTCTTGATCTTCTTGAGTTCGCCAGCGCGATCCAGTGCGGCGATCCATTGTCTTAAGTCGTCGTAAGCGTTCATTATTGTCGCTCGCTCCAGCAGAAATGTTCAGGCGAATTGGTGATTATAGAGTAGCATTCAGCAATCAGCACTCGGCCAGGGAAGCTTCATAGAAGAAAGGAAAAATAGAATGCGAGCGCCAAAAGTCCTCCTAGTGTCAATTCTGATAACCACTCATTCGCTTTTAGCAGCAGGCCAAGACCAAACCAGCGCGGCGCCAACTGCGGTGCAAGCGGTCAACGCCAAATATGCTGATCCGAAGCCGTGCAGCAATGGGTGGCACACCATTCTGGATGCGGTTGGTAATCCTGTGAATAATCCCGGGACCGAAGCAACTGGCAAGCGGCCGCAGCTAGCAGGTTATGGCCCGCCGACGGGTGTTATTCCAGCAGTTCCGGTCAATCCTCCGACCGTGATTCTTCCGCCTTCGCAACCTGAGCCTATGAGCCTTCGATACGTATATTTTGAGACGTTCTTCTACATGATCGGGGCTAACAACCTGTGGGCTGAGCAAGCCGAGAAGACAGGAAGGCACACAGAAGCTGCGGCGTGGCGCACGAGTCACCAAAGGACGGCCGGACTCAACGACGCCGAAGGCGAGGTCCTGCAGGAGATCGCCCACGACTGCAACTGCGCGGTGAATGAACTGGACGCGAAAATCAGTGCGCAGGCCGAGAAATTTAGCACCCAAATTGTTCCCGGGGCGACAGTGACGGTCCCAGTGGAGTTCTATC
>JBAVUZ010000197.1:0-5758 GCA_049697035.1 Candidatus Angelobacter sp.
ACATCAGGTCGCGGACGCGGACGGTGCCGTAGTCGCTGACGCGGCCAACGTCATTGCGGCCCAGGTCGACGAGCATGACGTGTTCGGCGCGCTCTTTTTCGTCGTGGCGCAGCTCTTCTTCCAGGCGACGGTCTTCGGCTTCGTCACGGCCGCGCTTGCGCGTGCCCGCAATGGGCCGATACTCAAGTTTGCGTCCCGTCACGCGCACCAGCATTTCCGGCGACGAGCCAAGGACGGTCATCTCTTCTCTCTGCAGCCCCTGCATGCGGAGGAAATACATATACGGCGATGGATTCACGCGACGCAACGCCCGGTAAATATTAAGCGGCTCAACGCCGGGCTCAAGCTCAAGCCGCAATGACGGCACGGCCTGGAAGACGTCGCCGGCCATGATGTATTCCTTGATTTTTTCCACGGTGCGGATGAAATGCTTTTTACTTACCGATATCGCGACCTTCACCTTGCCGGTTTTTGGCTTGGGCGCGCGCAGGAATTTTGAAGGCAGCGGCGCAGCCAGCTTCTTTTCAATCCGGGCGATATCGCGCAGCGCCTGCGCATACGCTTGTTTGGGAGATTGGCGGCGCACGTCGGCGGTGGCGATGATGAAAATCTCATGCCGCACATGATCAAACGCCAGCAGCCGGTCGAAGAACATCAGGTTGCAGTCGGGAATTTGCAGATCGTCTTTGCCGATCACGGGCAGCTTTTCGATTTGGCGCACTGCGTCATGGGCGAAAAAACCGACAGCGCCGGCAGTAAACGGCGGAAGTCCGGGAACCGCTGCGGGAGTATGCTCGCGCAAAAGGCTGTCAAGGATCTTGAAGACGTCGCCTTCCTGCTGCGTCTTTTTGCCGTGGCGTTCGTCAATACGCTCAATGGTGATCTGGCGGCCGCGCGCGCGCAGAACCATATATGGTCGCGCGCCGAGAAACGTGTATCGGCCAATTTTTTCGCCGCCTTCGACAGATTCCAGCAGGAAGGCATTTGGCTCGTCGGCGGCCACGCTCAGGAAGGCTGACACAGGCGTGCGCAAGTCGGCGGCAACGGTTTTGGCCACCGGAACCAGCGATGCCGTCGCGGCCAGCCGGGAGAATTCTTTGTAATCGGGAAATAGCATCAGGAGGCCTATGGTAACGGATTCTTAAACTCTCATTAAGCTTCACGGTACGAACGTACACGTACCTCTTTATACGCCCAAAGTACACATTTGATTACGCTGGAACAGGAATCAGGGTGGTTTCAGAGTGACAAATTGGACTATACTTTGCCTCAAATATCAGAAAGCAGAGCATTTCCCGCACGAACTGTTGTGCCCCCTTGGAGTTTCGCGGGACCGAATTGATGGCAGAAAAGGCGCCCCATCAGCTCAGGCGCCACAGGTGAAGACGAATGCTAGTCAGATTCTGGGGTGTGCGCGGCTCAACGCCGACTCCCCAATCAGAAAACCTGCGTTACGGCGGCAATACCTCCTGTGTTGAAGTCCGCGTCAATGGGCACATCTACGTTTTCGACTGCGGCACCGGATTCCGCAACCTGGGAAAGCAGCTCTCGCAGGAGCACGCTGGAGATGGCAAGAACGGCCATCCCATCAACGCGCATATTTTTCTTTCGCACTTTCACTGGGACCACATCCAGGGCATCCCGTTTTTTTCGCCGCTGTATAACGACCGCGAGAGCTCTTTCATCTTTCATTCATCCAGCCGCACACGCGGTCTGCAGCAGGCGCTTGAAGAACAAATGGCCGATCCATATTTCCCCGTCAACATGAGTGAAATGGCCGCGCACCGCCAGTTCTGCACCATCGACGAAGGCCGCACCAAACTTGAAGGCTGCACCGTGCAGGCCATGTGGCTCAATCATCCGCAGGGCTGTCTGGGCTTCCGCATGGAAACTCAGGGCAAGACCATTGTTTACGCCACGGACAACGAGCCTGGCGATCCCGTCTTTGATAAGAGCGTCCGCAAGCTGGCTGAAGGCGCAGACGTGCTCATTTACGACGCGCAATATCTCCCGGAAGAATACGCCGCGCGCAAACAAGGCTGGGGACATAGCCACTGGCGTGAAGCCGTCAACGTCGTCATGGAGAGCGGTGCCAAAGAGCTTATTCTCTTCCACCACGACCCGGACCATTCCGACTCCTGCATCGACGCCGTGGTCAAGCAGGCCCGCGAGTATTATCCCAAGGTAAGGGCAGCGTCTGAAGGCATGGAGATAGTGCTGTAAGGTGCGAGGCGCAGCGAGAGGTCGCTATCGCCGCTAAAATCTTTGGCTCTGAACACTGCGCTCTCAGTTGTTTGCCATTCGTGTCGTGAAGTCGGAAGACCTTTACTCGCGCAGGTTCCAACTCTTGCCGCCGTCGGTGCTGGCCCAGGTCTGATTGTCAGAGGTTTTCACCTGTACGCTCATGGTCCCGGCGATAATGCTCACTATTGTGCCGCTGGCGTTGTCGCCCAGCTTGACTGTCTCCCAGGTCTGGCCACCATCGCGTGAATGGATCAGCGACGCGTGGCTGCCTCCGGCCCAAACGTCATTCTCGCGGGCGTTCACGAAGGAAAATTCCATGGTGCTGCTGGCCACCGGGTAGGCATCTTCCCATTGCGCCTGGCCGCTGGACTTCATCAGCTTACCGCTCACGATTTTCCACGTTGAAGTTGCGGAATCAGCGGATGGATAGGCCATTGCGCCTGCGCTCAGCGCGCTTGACGCAGCCAGACTACTGATGCCGTCCCTTGCTGGCGCCGCGGAAATTTCAGCAGGCTGGTTCTTCTCTATCGCGCCGCTGAACATCCCCGGACCGCCTAAAGCGCTGCTGCTCAAAGCGCCCGCACGTAGGGCCGGCGTCCTTACCGGAGAACGGAACCCCAGAGTATGCGCCGTGGATTGTACGAATTTGCAAACGGTGCAACCCAGATGTTCCGCCGGCGGAGGCGGCGTCAGCAAGCGCACAGTCGACTTGCCAGCCGCATTCGCGGGCAGGTCAGCAAATATCATGGTCTTGTTGTTGGCCGTGTTAAAAATTGTGTTGGTAGCCACAGGTTGCGGCTGCGGAGCGGCTGGAAGATTATTTCCCTGGCTATCCACCGCAATTTTGTCGGCGCCGTTTGAATTAAAAAAGTTGGTGTTGACGTAATCTTTCTTGGGCAACGCCGCTGTAAGCACGGGAGCATTCGCGGATTGCGCCGCCGCAGTGCCGGTCGCAGCGGACGCGAGCTTTTTAGCTGCTCTGGCCCTTCCGGAATCTTCTAGCCTCGCTTGAGTTTCTTTGGCTGACACAGCCAGATCGGACGCGGGTGACGTTACGCGCTGATCTGCCTGCTGTGTTGGTCCTGCGTTTTTCGATTCAGGCGCGGTTTGATCAACGACGGAAGTTGCTTTTGCGTGCTGCGTTTCCTGCGCGGGTTGCGACGTCGGATTATTCAAAGCCTGCTGAGGATTTTTCTGTGGCAGCTGAAGCACCATAACGGCGATCACGGCCATGGCAGCCACCGCGGCGGCTGCGCCAAAAACCGGGGTGAACAACTTTCGCCAGCGTGCCACTGGGGCCGGCGCAAGCACGGTTTGCGTCTCCGGCTGCGCCATCACCGCCTGGCTCAGCACCACCACTTCGCGGCAGGGCTCGCATACGGCAAGGTGCGCAACCACGGTTTTGCTCTCCGCAGCGGGCAAAGACTTCTCCATGTAAGCGGTGAGCGTGTCGGCATCGGGATGCGCCTGGGTTTCGCCGGTCTCAGTCCCAGCGAGCCTCTGGCGCAATAAATTTGGTAATTCTGGCATTGCTAATCTGATCCCTTATCCTGTTGGAACGCAGCAGGACGATTTTCTTGCAGCTTTCTGGTCACATCCACTTGTAAATAACGCACATCGGCTTCCAGGGTCTCTTCCGCCTGCGCCCGATTCATCCCCCTTGAAACCAGGCCCGCCAAGACCTGCTTTCTCAAGCCTTTAAGCAGCTTTTCCAGCCTCCTGCTGATCGTGGACTCATGTACCCCCACCATGCGGCCTATCTCGGTCAGGGTGCGGTCGTCCAGGTAATAGGAAGCCAGAACGAGCCTGTCTTCGCCGCTAAGCAGCCCCAGGGCCTCGTCCAGGGCAGCCCCAAGGCGGCTATCCAGTGGGCTTACGGGCCCGGAGGAGGGTGCCGCGGAGAACTGTACCCCTTCTTCCGCCTGTTCTTCAAGGCTTACCAGGCGCTTGGTTTTGCGGTACCGATTGACGAATTCCTGGGCCAGCACCGTTCGCAACCAGCCCTCCAGAGAACCGCGGCCCATATAAAAATTCAGGCGGGAAACGCGGCGGCCTTCCTTCTCTGACGTGCCATAGAGATCGGCATAGAGAGAATCGGCCAGGTCGCGCGCGCTGGAGTCTTCCTTGGTGATGCCGCGCGCAATGTCATAGAGTTTTTCGCGAAAGCGCGTAAGAAACGCCTGCCAGGCCGCATCATGCCCGGCGGCGCATGCGCGGGCCAGCGCCAGCTCTTCCAGCTTCAGGTCGCGCCAGAATTCCAGCTTCTGCTGCTGCGATGCCTGCGGCACGTACTTGACCGCCACCTGTTCCAGCACCACGCCAAAAGCTTGCAGAGTCAGGCCATAGCGCTCGCCTCCGCTCTTCTCAAAGAGAACGCGTAAAGAGAGTGCGTTTGCTTCAGCCGGCCTGGGCCCAGAACTCATGGTTCGGATAGTATCAATTTTAACCGCAAGAATACTGCCATTTTACATTCTTAGAGTGAAAACTAGGGCCATGGTTGTAAAGGGAGTTGATATGAAACACTCTTTTCTGCCCATTCTGGCGGTTCTTCTCACCGGATTCGCAGTCATCTCCGCCGCCTTTGCGGGAGATGCTGGAAGCTTGCCGGCAACGTCAAACGATTACAAAATCCTTGCGCCTATCACTCATGGCGATCTAACAATCTTTCCCGTAGTGTCTGCCAAATCGCATGACACCAGCGATTTCATTACCCTGGATGAAGGTATCCGCTCCGGCGATGTGGTCGTTACGGAAGTGGGAAACCTCCATTCGAGCATGCGACGCCGTCCGCCCTATCAGCCGCGTCCTTACCAGGGGGCTGAAGTCAATCGACTAGTGCTGGTCAATAACTCAAAACATCCGCTCATATTGCTGGCCGGAGAAGTTGTGACCGGCGGCAAGCAGGACCGCGTTGTAGGCAAAGATCGCATCGTTCCCGCTGAAAGCGATCCCGTGGATCTCTCTGTTTTCTGCGTTGAGCATGGCCGGTGGACGGAAACCTCAACAAAATTCGATACCCACGCATCCGTGATGCTGCAACCCAGCGTACGTATGAAAGCGATGGCGGATCAGGACCAGCAGAAAGTTTGGGACGAAGTTGGACGCAGCCGCACGCAAATGTCCGCCAAAGTGGCGGCCGCCGCGCCGAGTACGTTGGGTGGAACCGTCGCGAATGAAAACTACGCTCTCTACGTCGGAGAACTAAACAGTACTACTTCTTATGCGAAGGCACGCGAGAATAATGCGGTCCGGAAGCAGGTTGAATCAATTACGGAGCCCATGCAGAAATCGTATGAAAGTGTAATTAAACAATTGCGGAACCAAAATGCGGTTGGCGTCGTAGTAGCAGTGAAGGGACACATTGTGTGGGCGGACATGTTTGCCAGCAGCGCGTTGCTGGCAAAATACTGGCCCAAGTTGCTGGATTCCTACGCCACCGAGGCGTTAACAATGCCAGGTGCGAATGGTGATATCAGCATCAAAGAAGCACAGGAGTTCCTGCAGAATTGGCAGG
>JBAVUZ010000198.1:0-4146 GCA_049697035.1 Candidatus Angelobacter sp.
GCCTGAAGGTTGGCCATGATCAACGCTGAAGAAACGCCATGGCCTTCGACCTCGGCGCTTACCAGCAGCAAAGACTGCGGGCCCAGATTGATGAAGTCGTAATAGTCGGCGGCCACGTCAAAACAGAAATCGCTCAGCACGGCGATGTCATAGCCCGGGACAACGGGCGGCGCTTCCGGCAATAGGCGGTGCTGGATGCTACGTGCCAGGGAAAGCTCGCGCTCCATGCGCTGCTTCTCCATGGTGTCACGATGCATCTGCGCGTTTTCCAGTGCCATGGCCATGTGTCCGGAGAGCTTGTTGAGAAAGCCCACGTCATCGGGCGAGAACTGGCCGCTTTGCGCGTTGAGCAATTGCAGCACGCCCACAATTTCCCCGGAATGGTGCTTGATGGGGAGACTCAGCAGCGACTTGGTGCGGTAATTCAGCCGCTGGTCAAGGCCGGGATCGAAAGCCTCAAGGGTATAAGCGTCGGCGGTATTGACGAGTTCGCCGGAGACGGCCACCTGTCCGGCGATGCCCTTGCCAAAAGGAATGCGGATTTCCTGATGGTCGAGGCCCGAGGCAGCGATGGACCACAGTTCTTTGCGTTTGTTGTCAGCCAGAAAGACGGTGCCGCGCTCGGCTTTTACTTCAGTCCGCGCGATCTTCAGGATCAACTCCAGCAGCTCAGGAAGATCGAGCGTAGAGTTGAGCATGCGCGTGGCTTCAAAGAGCAAGGAAAGCTGGTTGATGCGCTTGTCTTTTTCCTGAGTGGCCAGAACGTTGTTGAGCTTGGCCGCGCTCATTTCAGAGTACAGCCGCCACCACAGCAGCAGATCTTCAGGGGCTTCAGCGGTGGTGTAAATGGCCAGCACGCCGGCAAGCTGTCCGGCGGCCAGCAGCGGATATCCAGAGATGTGCGTCAATCCGGTCTGGCGGGAAAATTCCAGGTCATCACCGCCGAAGGTGGAGAGCACAATGTTTTCGATGATCGTCTTGTTATGCGCTATTTTGCCCACAGCGCCGGCGCCTGCGGCGGCATAGTCAAGCCGATGTGTGGCGGCCGTGCCCTGCGCGTGCGTGAGATAGCAGGAGCCGGAAGATGCGTCCCATAGCCAGAGCTCGGCGCGGGCGGCGTCAAAGTCACTGACGAGCATTTCCAGCACGCGGGCGGTAAGATCTTCCCCGGCGCGGCTGAGCGCTGCCACGGCGCTGGCAAACGCATTTACGTAGTTCTTGCCCTGTACCTTTGTCTTTATCACACTAATGGCGCCCATCGAGCCCGTTTCCCGGCAGGAAACCGGAAAAAGGGACAAATACCTATCCCAAGTTTACCGGGATTCCTGAAGACTTCACGGAAAGAGTGAGGCTAGTTTATGAAGGAGGTACCCGGAATGTAAAGAAAAAGCAAGGGGTTGAGGAAACTACGGTTACCTGCGACTCAGGGGATGGCGACGAGGTTATTTTTTTGTGGTTCAGGACGGCACGCGCAAACTCATGCGTTGTTACGTGACGTTGGACAAGAGAAGAGTTGTTGCTCTGATTGTCTGCAAACGCAGGCGCGTAGTTAGGGCACGTGGATGAATTGGTTTTAGCGGTTTCAATACGTAAGTGACTTGTCCCCGTTCAGTGTCGCGGCCGAAAGAGAGTTGTTACTCAAAACCGGGTTAACAAGAACATGGTCTAAGAATGATCTGTGACGAGACAAGCAGTGCGTGTGGGAAGAGCCGGGCGTGTTCAGGTACTTCGCCTAACGTAACCTGAGGTTGTGCCTGTTTTGGGAGTCTTTTCAGGGCGTTCATGGGACAATGAGTCCAGCCCTTGTTCCCGGCGATCGACGGACCAGATGCTGCCTTGCGCCGCTGGAGCCCGTCCAACAGGAATGTATGATTGAGGGCAAGGCGCGTGCCGACATGGAGTGCTGCTTGAATCGTTTAAAAATGATTATTCTCGCCGCTGGGTTGATTTCGCTGGTGGCGTGCGAGAGCAAGGACACAAAGAAGTCCGCGCAGCCGGTTACGCAGGCGATGGCGCCAAGTATCCAGCAGACGGTAGCAACGCCTGTTTCTCTCTCAAAGACCCCGCTGGAACAGACGCCAGCGACGGCGCAGACTCAACAGCCGGAGAAACCCGATCCGGTCCCAGGCATGATTGCCGACGCGGAAAAAGCCCTGGCGGCAGGCCAGGAAGACTACAAAGCCGGGCATCTTGATGCGGCCAAACAGGACTTTAACCACGCGGTGGACATACTGATGCAAGGCCCGGTGGACATAAAGTCCGACGACAGGTTGCAGGCGGAATTCGACAAGATAACCGAGGAAATCAACAAGCTGGAAATGGTCGCCTTTAAAGAAGGCGATGGGTTTGCCGAGCAGCAGCCTGAGCCCGCCCCGATTGACGAAGCGAACCAGGTCACGTTTCCGGCTGATGCCAGCGTGACGGCCAAGGCCGAAGCCGACCTGAAGACCACGCAGTCTGACTTGCCGTTGATGATCAATGAATATGTAGCGGGCTACATCAACTATTTTTCAACCCATGGGCGCAGCGTATTTGAGGGAGCCTTTGTCCGCTCAGGACGCTATCGCGAAATGATCCTGCGCATTTTCAAGGAAGAAGGCGTGCCCCAGGACCTGATCTACCTGGCGCAGGCTGAATCCGGATTTAAGCCGCTGGCGCTTTCACGCGCACGGGCCCGCGGCATGTGGCAGTTTATGGCCAGCCGAGGCGTAGGCTACGGCCTGCGGCGGAGCTGGTGGGTGGACGACCGCCAGGACCCGGAGAAAGCAACGCGCGCGGCGGCACGGCACTTGAAAGATCTCTACAACCAGTTTGGCGACTGGTACCTGGCCATGGCGGCGTATAACTCCGGGCCGGGGAACGTGCAGCAGGCGGTCCGGCGCACCGGTTATGCCGATTTCTGGGAACTTTACAAGCGCAACGTGCTGCCGGCAGAGACCAAGAATTATGTCCCGATTATTCTGGCGATGACGATCATGTCAAAGAATCCGGCGCAATATGGGCTAGACGCCGTGCAGCCTGACCCGCCAATGAAATATGACGTGGTGAAGGTCAACTATCCGGTGGACCTGCGGCTGGTGGCGGAATGCGTGGACGTGCCAATAGAGCAGATGATTGATTTAAACCCCAGCCTGCTGCGGCGCACAACGCCCAAGGACCAGCCATTTGACCTTCGGCTGCCGCTGGGGACAAAAGATAAGTACGAGGCCGCTATTACGACAATCCCGGTAGAAAAACGCGTGGCGTGGCGCTACTACAAAGTGCAGCCGGGAGACACGCTGGCGGGCGTTGCGCGCAAATACCGCACAACGGAACGGGCCATTGCGCAGGCCAATAATTTGCAGCCAGGGCCGCTGGCGAGCGAGGCCAAGCTGGTGATCCCGGTGAATGGAGCAGGGGCCAATGGCAAGATCGTCTATTCCCGCTATGCATCACATTACAAGACGCACACAGGTGACACGGTGCTGACCGTGGCGGAGGATTTTGGCGTGCCTCCAGACCGGCTGAGGCGATGGAATCGATTGAAAGGAAATGACTTACGCCATGGCCGTGTCTTGATCGTGTACAAGCCTTTGGCGCCGGGAGAAGCCGATAAAGCCCCCGCGAGAAGGCGCAAGAAGACCGCGCACGCGACGACCAAGCCGAAATCGAACGCCACTGCCGCAGCCAAAGAGAAGGCCGCACTCAACGCCAAGAGCGAATAATCAAAAAAAATTCCAGAGATTGCACATTTGCTGTGCGAATGTTGACAAGCAATTCCTTGGGCTTGATATAATCCGCGCCTGTTAACTTTTTGTTTTGCTGTGCGCTTTCCAGCCCTAATTTTCTGGAGGAAACATGAGCTTTTACGATGAGACCCTCAAGGCAAGACATGAGGACGATATGGACGATGAATACGGCGAAACCGGCGGCTACGGCAGCAGCTCAACCGAAGAGGATTATGACGAGGAAGAAGAAGAATCCATCGGCGGGGAAAGCGGCGGCGGCTCTGAGGAGCCAATGGGCGGCGAAGCGCCAGCTCCAGTAAGCGCTCCGGCTCCCGCACGCAGAAGCGGCGGCGGCGGAGGCAAAAAGAAACCAGCGGCAAAAAAAGCCGCCAAGAAAAAACCTGCCGCAAAAAAGAAAGCGGCCAAGAAAAAGAGCGCA
>JBAVUZ010000199.1:0-3060 GCA_049697035.1 Candidatus Angelobacter sp.
AAGCGGCTACAGCGGTTGCTCGCTCCGCCTGAGTCACAGTCCAAGCGCCTCAATTTACGCGAGCGCACCGCGACGATCGGGTATTCCCTTACCGGATCAGACTTTGAGTCTGTGTTGCTGCTCTATCAAACTTTGCGGCAGGAGTTTCCGGAGACCTATCAGAAGCGCCTGCGACTTCGACCTGCGCCAGTGGTCCGCCTGAATCTGGAAAACGAATACCCGCGCGCCTATGTCACAACCAGGATCGGCAAATTCAGCGGACGCTCGCTTTATTATGGCCCGTTCCGTTCGCGGGCGGTGGCAGATAAGTTCCTCAATGATTCGCTTGACTTGTTCAAGATGCGCCGCTGCACCTTTGACCTGAATCCCGATCCCAGTTTTCCGGGCTGCGTTTATTCAGAGATGAAGATGTGCCTGGCGCCGTGCTTCAAGGGCTGTACCGACGTGGCTTACGCCGCCGAGGTTGTGCGGGTGCAGGAGTACTTTGATTCCGGGGGCCAGTCTCTGCTGCGGGAGTTGGAAGCGGAGCGTGAACGCCTCTCGGCTGAGCTGGATTTTGAGGCAGCCGCAGCGCAGCACGCAAAAGTGGCCAAAATCAAAGGCATTCTTTCCGCGTGCGACGAAATCTGCGGACGTCTTGATCGATTAGACGCGGCGATCATTCAGCCTTCCTCCGAAACGAAAACCGTAGCGCTGTTTCGTTTCCATGGCGGTGAGCTGCTGGGACCGGCACCGGTGATGATGGAGTCAGAAAGCGTTGTTTCAGAAGACATTGTTTCAGGAAACATCGGATCAGAAACGATCGGATCAGAAACCATGCCGTCACACGATCAAGCACAGCCCGCTCAAGATCCCGCGAACCCGCTGCCTGAGAAGCAGGTAGACACCATCTCCGCAAAAAATCTAGAGAGCAACATCCGCGTCGCCCTGCAATCCCTGGTTCCCTCCGGTGGGCAGCGAGCCCAGCGCTTTAGCGAAGAGCTGGCCATTCTCAAACGCTGGTACTATCGCACCCACAAAGTGGGAGAGACATTTTTTGCCAATGACCGCGGTGAACTGCCGCTGCGCAGGATGGCGCGCGGAGCAACAAGAGTCTATCGCGGAGAGAAAGAAACGCCGGCCTTGCCGACGGTCGAAGAACAGCAGCCATCATGAAATGCAAACTTCCAGCAAACCAGCCGGCGACCGCGGGTGTTTACACCAATCATTGCGGTCTGCGTCCCAGCAGTCCGGGAGTGCATGCGCCTGCCGCTGCCGCCGCTGGACACTCTGGTTTTGGCGCGCAACTGAGCTTCCGCGTGCCCAACATGATCGTCTCACCATTTGCCCGCCGACATTACGTCGGGCACACAGCCATGGACCACACGGCCGTGATCCATTTTGTTGAAGAACGCTTTGGTCTGCCGGCGCTAACGAATCGAGACGCCGCTCAGCTTAACTTGCTCGACTTCTTTGACTTTACGGGCAAGCCCTGGGCTACGCCGCCGACGGGAATTCCAGGGCCGCCGGGCGTAGGTTCAACTTGCCATCCTGCGACGATGCAGTAGCTATTTGAGACTTTCAAGGCACCTTTGGAGCAGGCAGAGGCGGCAGAGATGCAGGCTCCGACTTGCCCAAAGTCGCCGCGAATGCCTGGATAGCCTCGATATAGCCTTTGGCCAGATCCATGTCATTGTGGTCGGCATTTGTCGCCCAGAATGAATGCTTAGGCTGATTGGCCAGAGCAAACAATTTTTGTCCATGCCAGAAGGCAATCACTGAATCCGCGCGGCTATGCATGATCAAGATCGGGCTGTGAATGTGGCGGACGTACTTGTAGTTGGGAAATCTATCGAACGGCAGGAGCGGAATCCGGGTGAGCACACGGAACGCTGAAACAAAGGGGCTTTGCAGGATTACCCCTGCTGAAGGTCTTTTTGCCGCAATGTATGCGGCCGGACCGGAGCCTACTGATCTGCCAAAAATAATGATCCTGTCCGGAGGCGTCTTCAGATCGACGGCGAGAAACTCGTAAGCGGCGGCTGAATCTTCATAACAGGCCTTCTCGCCTGGTTTGCCCTCGCTGGTGCCGTATCCTTCATAGTCATAGGCAAAGGCGCTAAAGCCCGCGTGCCGCAAGCTGTCCAGCCAGTACTTGTCGTCTCCCAGGTCTTCAGCATTGCCATGGCTCACCAGCAGGGTGTATTTGGCTGCGGGATTGGGAAGATAGACAGCGGAAATTTTCTTTCCGCTGGCCGTGGTGATTTTTATGATCTCCGCCGAATCCTGATACGAAGAAGGATGCGGCAGAAAGATCATGCTGTCCGAGAGAAGAAATGCGAACAGCGCGAGTCCGATGTATAGTGTGGCTAAGACCAGCAACATCCGGATAATTATCTTCTTCACTGGCAGACCATGGCTGTCACTAACAAAACCGGCTGACCCTCACTTGTGCTTTCAGGCGATGTCAGTACTCTCGCCGCGAGAACTTATCGTCTTGCCGGCATTTTTGCGTGGGCCGCGGCAGCCTGCTTCTGTTCAACCGAGGGCGCAGGTGGCTCCTGTACCAGGATATGCAGGCCCAGTTCTTTCCTCAGTTCAGCCTCCAGCTTCGCCATCATGTCTTTATTGTCTTTCAGGAACTGTTTTACGTTCTCGCGTCCCTGGCCAATGCGTTCACCTTTGTAGCTGAACCAGGCCCCGGACTTCTCCACGATTTCCTTGGCCACGCCCAGATCAAGCAAGTCGCCTTCTCGGGAGATGCCTTCGCCATACATGATGTCAAATTCGGCTTCGCGGAACGGAGCGGCGGTCTTATTCTTCACCACTTTGATTTTGGTCCGGTTGCCCACCACCACGTCACCATCCTTGATGGCGCCAATACGGCGGATATCGACACGCACGGACGAATAAAACTTGAGCGCGCGGCCGCCCGTGGTGGTTTCAGGATTGCCGAACATCACACCGATCTTCTCTCGGATCTGGTTGATGAAGATCAGGCAGGTGCGCGACTTGGAAACGATTCCTGTCAGCTTACGCAGCGCCTGTGACATCAGCCGTGCCTGGAGACCCATGTGGCTG
>JBAVUZ010000200.1:0-1928 GCA_049697035.1 Candidatus Angelobacter sp.
AAGAAAAAGCTTTCCGTCGCCGTTTACAACCACTACAAGCGGATCCACATGAACCGCACCAAGTCCGGTGAAGTGGAGCTGACGAAATCCAACATCATGCTGATTGGCCCCACCGGCACCGGCAAAACCTTGCTGGCCCAGACTCTGGCCCGCATGCTCGATGTGCCTTTTGCCATTGTGGACGCCACCACGCTCACTGAAGCCGGTTACGTGGGTGAGGACGTAGAAAATATCGTTTTGAAACTGTTGCAAGCTGCTGATGGCGATGTAGGCCGCGCGCAGACCGGCATCATTTATATAGACGAAATCGACAAGATCGGCCGCAAGGATGAAAATCCCTCCATCACGCGCGACGTGAGCGGTGAAGGCGTGCAGCAGGCGCTGCTCAAGATCCTTGAAGGCACCGTGGCCAACGTTCCTCCGCAGGGCGGACGCAAGCATCCGCACCAGGAATTTACGCCCGTCGATACCACCAACATTCTCTTTATCTGCGGCGGCGCGTTCGTTGGCCTGGAAAAGATCGTGGCCCGGCGCATCGGCAAGAAGTCCATGGGCTTCCGCACCAGTGAGCAGAAAGAAAAAGAGTTTACTGAAGCCAGCAAGCGTGATACCGAACTGCTGCAAAAAGCCGAGCCGCAAGACCTTGTCCGCTTCGGCCTGATTCCTGAATTCGTGGGCCGCCTTCCTGTCGTCGGTATCCTAAATGATCTTGATGAAGCCGCGCTGATTGAAATCCTTACCCGCCCGCGCAATGCCATCGTCAAGCAGTATCAGCGCATGTTTGAGTTTGAGAACGTGAAGCTGCGCTTCTCTGATGGATCGCTGGCCGCCATCGCGCGTGAAGCCATGGCGCGCAAAGTGGGCGCTCGCGGGCTGCGCATGATCCTGGAAGAGCTGATGCTTGACTTGATGTATCACCTGCCCAGCCAGAAGCGCGTGAAGGAATTTGAAGTCACCAAAGAAATGGTGGAGCGCCGCGACGTGTCTCTGCCGGCGATGGAAAAAGCTGGATAAAACCTTGTCCTGAACGATTAAAGCCGCCTGCCGAAAAGCAGGCGGTTTTGTTTTAGTCCTCCGTACTGCTCTACTTTAGACCGGTTCGGGCGTTACTGGCTCTGATTTCTTGCGTTGAGGGGACACCTTCAAATGGTTGAAAAGCCAAAGCCGTTGAGTCGTTATGCTGGGCAAACGATAGCGATCATAGTGACTCTGCTCAGCTGCTATGGACTTTATTATGGCTGCGCAATGTTGATGGTCCCTCTGTTTCCGCGGCAGCCGGATTTCGTAAGAACGATAACGCTCTTTATACTCTTGCCAATTTCGCTTTCCTTTGTATGTTTTGTGTTAGGTGGATGGGTCTGGAGCCGCACCACTAACGTTGTGTTCACGAAGGCTCTTGCATATGTTTTTGGCTTATCGATAGGGGATCATTTTGTTGATTTTTATCACCCTCGCGGTTGGTGCAAATTTTCGTCATTAAATGCTTCGGTACCAGCATGGAACCAAGCGGGTCTTGCCTCCTCTTCGCTGTTCAGCGCGACATAATGTCACTTCCCCTGGCCGCGATCTTAGCCAGCCCGATGCACGAGCGCACCGTTTCGTCCTGCAGTATGGAAAGGGCGCGGCGAGGTCATCGCCGCAGCCCCGCCTAGAAATTTGAAGGCGCGTTGAACGCCTTGCACGAAACATGCGGATGCCAGTTCACAAACGCGCCGTTGGGATTTTCTTTCCATGCCCACTGGCTGGCCAAAATAAGGGAATCGGTGCCAACGAGCTTCTGCGTGCAGCGACCCGCGATTTCAAGATTTAGCCCGGATTTCTCACAAACCCTAAGGTCGTCGATAGCTCGGGTGATTCTCGTTGGCGATGGTTCTGCGGAAGAGTGGCAAATCGGAGAAAACAGGTCCAGGGGAGTGGCATCCAGTTCC
>JBAVUZ010000201.1:0-2407 GCA_049697035.1 Candidatus Angelobacter sp.
TCCCTCCACGCGGTAGGCGCGGGCCTTTTTCTTGCGATCACCTTCATAAAACGGTGTGACGGTTAGAACGCCGGTCTGAATGGCATCTTTCGCCAGTCCATACTTTTCGCCGACCGCAACGATGGATCGCATGGATTGCGTCGCTTTGGCATATGCCTCTTTCAATTCCTTTTCCTGGGCCATCACATCAAAGGTCATGAGGGCCAGGTCGGGATCGCTTTCGTAACTTCCTTCAGCTTGAACGACGAGTGTATCGGCGATGAACTTGACCTCTGGTTGCTGGGCTGCCGTTCGCACGGGCAACACAAGGAAAAACGAAAGACAGAAAATAGCGCAATACGGTTTCACGATGGCTCCTTCTTTTTCCACAAGAGATTTGCCTGATTCCCGCCGAGTATAACGAAAATTGTCCACATCGCCGTAAATGACAGCTTGCTGCGCGTTGAGGCAAATTAGAATGAGTGTGCGGCATCCGATACGCGAGGGGCTAAACTAGTCTAAATGCGTTGGACACCAGGCGGCACGAGCGGAGACATTGAAGATCGCCGGGACGATGGCGGCGGCTTCGGCTTTGGCGGGATGCATATCGGCATTGGCGGCATGATCATCCTGCTGATTCTCAGCATTGTCTTTAAAAGGAATTTCTTCACGCTGCTGAGTGGCGGCGGTGGCGCAAGCTCAGCCATTCACGAGCCCGACCGTGCCCGTGACGCCCAGGAAGAGCCAACCGTAAAGTTTGTATCTTTTGTGCTGGATGACGCTCAGCAAACGTGGTCCGGGATTCTTCAGCAACAGGGCATTCCTTATCGCCACGCCAAACTGGTGCTGTTTCGCGACGCAACCGCTTCTGGCTGCGGCTCGGCCCGCTCCGCCACCGGCCCGTTCTATTGCCCGGCCGATGAAAAGGTTTACATCGATCTTGGCTTTTATGACGAACTGAAGCGTCGCTTTGGCGCGCCCGGAGAATTTGCCCAGGCTTACGTGCTCGCCCATGAACTCGGGCATCATATACAGAAATTGATCGGAGTTGAGCAGAAGGTAAGCGCGCTGATGCGCAGTGAACCCAGTGAACGCAACACATTATCAGTCAAAATGGAGTTGCAGGCGGACTGTCTGGCCGGAGTGTGGGCGCACTCCACGGATCAGCGCAAACTGCTGGAAAAAGGCGACGCGGAAAGCGCCATGAATGCCGCGGCGGCCGTGGGAGACGACCGATTGCAAAAGATGTCAACGGGCAGGGTCAGCCCGGAATCATTTACGCATGGCAGCTCAGCCCAACGCACGCAATGGTTCAGCTGCGGAATGGACCAGGGGACCATCGCGGCGTGCAACACTTTTCAGTAAGGTGTAAGTCCCTGCATCTAAGCCAGGATTCAGGCGAAAGTTTTCTGATTTTTCTTGCCCGTTGCTCTGATTTATGAGCTACACTGGCGTTCCTCACCAATCGGGCTGGTGAACTCAAAGCTACATCCAAACACGCAAAGTCCACCTTTGCGGACATAGAGATGTAACCAGTCCGGCCCCGAGCCGCATAAATTGCAAAGCATACTTGTATTCAGCTGTAGGCGTACGCCTGTGTATCCGGTCTGCGCCGCATTCTGCGAGAAATCTCCAGCATAAAAGGCTTCCGGGAGAAGGAAACAGAAGTTATGAAGTGCCATGAGTTATTTGACAGAAAGCCGGGGGAACGTCGGGTCTCAAAACAAGTGCCCAAATCTGAAATCACCACAACCATCTACTTACTTGCGGTCTCCCTTCTATTACTCAGCATGGTGGCATGTGGAGGCGTGGGATCAAGTTCCGGCAACAAGCTCTCGGGAAATGGCGTCCCCCCTACCCCGCTTCCATCGCCCGCTACGACACCTAGCCCAACTCCCACACCAACGCCCGTAGCCTTGGCGATCTTGCCCAGTTCGGCTAACGTTGCTCTGGGAACCTCGCAAACATTCACTGCAACGGGACCCGGAACGCCGGTCAACTGGAGTGTGAACGGCATTCCGGGAGGCAATGCCCTGATCGGCACCATCAGTGCGGTCGGAGTCTATACGCCGCCCGCGATTTTTCCCGCCACGAATGGATTTACGGTTACAGCAACATCGCAGGCAACTCCTTCGCTTTCCGCCACGGCCGCTCTGCTCGTTGTCTATCCCAATGATACTGGCGGGGTACAGACGCTTCCGCTGAAGCTGGGCGTGACCGGCGGCAACCAGCAGGATGTCAGCCCGAACGCCTGCTGCGTCGGAACGCTCGGCAGCCTGTGGAATTTCAACGGAGCGCAGTACATTCTCAGCAACAGCCATGTGCTGGCCCGTTCGGGACAAGGCATAGCGGGCGAAGCCATCAACCAGCCTGGTTCGTCAGCTTGCTTTGCCTCCCCCACTCTGGTGGCGAACCTGGACTTCCAGTC
>JBAVUZ010000202.1:0-2740 GCA_049697035.1 Candidatus Angelobacter sp.
ATGACCAAAATGATCAGCAGTTCAGGTACACCAAGTTTTCCACCAAACATTGTTTTGCTCCGTCCAGGAAACGCCTTTGAAGCAGGCTTCCGTGGGTTTGTTGTTAGATTCAAGAAGATTGTAGGTCAACCAAACAGGGGAGTCAAAGAATCATTGAAAACTAAGGACTTTAAGTAACTTTATCTTAAGTTCTTTAATAAATCCTTATGATTCATAGACTTTGGATCAACCCAGCCAATAAGGCCGTGCGCTGGGGCAGCTCCCGGATTACGACGGATTCATTAGAAGCGTGCGCCCCCTCGCCCAGCGCGCCCAGCCCGTCCAGCGTCGGTATGCCCAGTGCCGACGTAAAGTTTCCGTCCGACCCGCCGCCCGTTGAAGACTCTTCCACTTTCCATCCCATGGTTGCGGCGATCTCTTGGGCAATGCCAAAAAGCCGCACTGTCCCTTCCGTCCGTTCCATGGGCGGCCGATTAATGCCGCCACTCAGCTCAATAGAGCAGTCCGGATCGAACGGCTTGAGCGCGGCAAATTTCTTTTCCAGCTCCGCTGCGTCGGCGGCGCGGGCAATGCGCAAGTCGATTTCTGCCCATGCTTCCGCGGCAATCACGTTGCTGCGCGTTCCACCCTGGATCACGCCGGGATTCACCGTGATTCCGCGCGCCAGGTCGGTAAACTTCACGATCTCCAGAAGCTGGCGTGCCAGTTCCACAATGGCGCTGCGGCCTTTCTCAAAGTCCACGCCAGAGTGTGACGCGCGTCCGCGCACGCGGATCGTGATGTCTCCCACGCCCTTGCGCGATGTCTTCAGATGGCCCTGCGGTCCCTGTGAAGGCTCCAGCACCAGCACAGCTTCACAGTCTTTGGCCGTGGCTTCGACAATTGGACGTCCGGTTGTGCTGCCAACTTCTTCGTCGGTATCCAGCAGGATCGTTACGGGCCGGTGCGCCGCGCCGGATTCCTTGAGCGCGCGCAAGGCAAAAATCATCATGGCAATTCCGGCCTTCATGTCATACACGCCGGGACCAAAAGCGCGACCGTCTTTCATCTGAAAAGGCATTTTCGCCAGAGTGCCCATGGGCCAGACGGTGTCAAAGTGCCCCAGCAGAAGCACGGGCTTGCCGTCTGCTCTGTCGGAACCGCCGCCGGCAAATTCCGCTTTCAGGTGATTGCCCGTCGTTTCCTGCGGATAGAACGTGACCTTGCCGCCAAGGCGTTTAAACGCTTCAGCCAGGAATGCGCCCATGCGGTCCACCGCGGCTTTGTCGTCGCTGGGAGATTCAATCTCCACCATCTTCCGCAGCAGTGAAAGCATTTCGCTCTCATGCTGCTGGCAGAAAGCAAGGTAGGCGGATGCGGTTTGGCTGTCGGCTTTGGTGGTCATATTTAGATGATAAATGCTCGTTACTCTCCCGATGTCCCGATGATCCGATGACCCGATTTCCCGATTTCCCGATCTTCCCCTACAGCGCTTTACTCCACTTCTTCCAGTTCTTCTTCCTCTTCGTCCGGCTCAAAATCTACGTTTCCTACGTTGGTCATCGCCACTTGTAGAACGTAGGCCAGCTTTGTGGCCACTTTTTCTTCCAGTGTGCCATCCACCAGGCCTTGCGCTGTTTTGGTAAGCGCCACCTGGATTGAGTTCGCGTCCTCCAGCGCCGGCAGGTTGAACTTCGTCGGACGCGCCGCCTCCATCGCCAGGTGCATATTGCAATACTTCTGGCCTCGCACCTTCGGCGCTCTGCACGGTCTACCGCCGCTTTTTGGATACTCGCATCGCGGCGCACGGTTCGCCTTCTCCAGATTGTCCCGCAGCATCGTGAACACATCGTGCCGCTCGCCGTCCGCCAGCTTCGCCGTCGCCTCTATCTCTGGATCTTGCTCCAGCAGCTTCTGGCATGCTTTAAACGTCTCTCCCAGTTGCGTAAACAGCCGCGCCGCCTCGGTTTTGGGCCATTGTTTCTTCAGCTCTTCTTCCTCCTCCCGCCGCAATCGCTCGTCCCGCATATTGTCCACGGCGGTGTAGTCCTCAGTTGTCTTGGCTTGCCGATATATTTCCCATTCCTCGTCCGTGTAATTCATGTAACCATCTTCTTCTGCTTTGGCCATTGCTTCCTCCTTTTAGGGTTTTGTTCTTTCCGATGTCGGCGATGTCGGCGATTCCGGGGTCCCCAGTCCGGGCCGCCTTTGCCCGGCTGGGGTGGGATTCCGGCGATAGGCGCGCTCTGCGCGCCCACCCCCCGGCCTTTTTTCGCCTTTTGTTGCAAACAAAGGCACTTCTTCCATTCGACGCTTGCGTGACCCTTGGGCGACGCTTGGGCCACCCTTGGGCCACCCTTGGGCCACCCAAGGGCCACCCAAGGGCCACCCAATCCCAAACGAAGCTGCGCGGCGTAAAACCGGGGTCCCCGACTAGCCCGGTGTTGGCTTGGCGGGGTGGAAATTCGCCGCACTTCAACCCGTCATCCTGAACGAGCGGCATAGCCGGGAGTGAAGGACCTAAATTGGCGAAGCCCACCTTGTCCCCTTTCCGGATCACCCGATCTCCCGATTCCTGTAGCCTCTCAGCCATCGGCTGATGGGTCGTAGCCCAAAAACACGAACACCCGGCCCAAAGGCCGGGTGCAATGAGTTATCTCAACACGAATATAACACGAATATGGTGCAAGTCCAAGGATTTTTTTTCGTTAGCTAGCAGTTCGCAAATGCATCCTCACACGGGGTGGAGCAGGCATTCATG
>JBAVUZ010000203.1:0-3349 GCA_049697035.1 Candidatus Angelobacter sp.
CGATCTGGTATCGCGCGAGGAACATAGCTTTGAATTTGAAATGGAAATGGGCGAGCCGCAGGTAGGCAGCGAGTTTTCCATGACGGTGGGTTTTGCGCCGACGCATGGCACGCCGGTTTCCATGGGCAATCCGCATTACGTGGTGTTTGCGAGTGAGTTCTCGCCGCGATGGCAGGCTGAAGGCGCCGAGATTGGCCGCCACCAGGATTTCAAGCACGGCGTGAACGTTGAATTTGTCCGCGTGAAAAGCGAGCACGAGATTGAAGTCCGATTTTATGAGCGCGGCGTGGGAGAGACACAGTCTTCGGGAACCGGCTCGTGCGCCTCCGCCGTGGCCTCGATCGCCGCAGGCTACGTGAAGTCGCCTGTGAAGGTACACGCGGCCGGCGGCACGCAGGTTGTTCGTTGGACAGGCGGCAAAGTTTTTCTGCGTGGTCCGGCGCAACTGATCTGCCAGGGAGAATATCTTGGCTAATGCAAAGATCATCCGACCGGCGGCCTTGCGCCGGGGTGACAAGGTCGGGCTGATCGCTCCGGCAAGCAGCTTCAGCCGTGAACGCTTTCTGACAGGTTGTGACCGCCTGGGCCAGATGGGATACGAACCGGTCTATCCGCAGAATATCTTTGACCGCGATATTTATTTTGCCGGGACCGTGGAGCGGCGCGCGCGTGAGTTCCATGAATTCTGGCGGCGTGATGACATTGCTGCACTGATCTGTGTGCGCGGCGGCTATGGCAGCAATTACCTGCTGGAAAAAGTCGACTACGGCATGATCGCGGAACGCCCGAAAATTCTGCTGGGATGCAGTGACATCACGTCTCTGCTCACGGCGATCCATGACCGCACGGGATTGATTGGCTTTCACGGGCCTATGGTGGCCAAAGATATCGCCGACGGAACGTTCGATGGACTGAGCTGGCAGAGCGCTCTTCAAGGCGCTTCAAACTGGGAGGTTCCCGCCAACAACGTCGAGGTTTTGCGCATTGGGAAGGCTTCTGGACGTCTTTATGGCGGATGCCTCTCCATGATGGTGGCGTCACTGGGAACGCCCTATGAGATCCAGACAGAAAACTGCATCCTCTTTATAGAAGATATTGCCGAGAAGCCTTTTCGCATTGACCGCATGCTGATGCAGTTGCGGCTGGCCGGCAAGTTGGAGAAAGTGCGCGGATTTATTTTTGGCGAGATGCTGGATTGCCTGCCGCCTAAAGGCGAAACGTACACTCTACAGGAGGTCATTCTGCGTGTGCTTGAGCCTTACAAAGTACCGATTGTTCACGGTCTCAAGTCCGGGCACGTGAGCAGCGGCAATATCACATTGCCCATCGGCGTGGCGGCGGAATTGGAAGCGGAGGGCGCGAACGCGAGTCTTAAAATCCTCGAACCTTCCACGATCACGTCGCACGCGTAATTTTCCCGCTCACGAAAGCGCATAAATCCGTTAATCTTGAAACGTGGAACAACAGCACGTACATATCATCGGCATATGCGGGACGGCCATGGCGTCGCTCGCGGGGCTTCTTAAACAGCGCGGGTTCAAGGTCACGGGTTCAGACACGGGAGCGTATCCGCCGATGTCCGACTTTCTGGCATCGATCTCCATCCCTATTTTGCAGCCTTACTCAGAAGCGAACCTTAAGCCGCGGCCGGACATGGTGATTGTCGGCAACGCAATCTCGCGCGGCAATCCTGAGCTGGAGTACGTTCTGGATGAGCGGATACTTTTGCGGTCCATGCCGGATATTCTTTTTGATCTTTTTCTGCGCACGCGGCAGCCGCTAGTCATAGCAGGCACGCACGGCAAGACCACCACTACGTCCATGCTGGCCTGGATATTTCAGTCGGCGTGAAAAGATCCGTCATTCCTCGTCGGCGGGATCGCGGAAAACTTTGGCAGCAGCTTTGCCCTGCGCCAGGGTAAGCACTTCATTATTGAAGGCGACGAATACGACACTGCTTTCTTCGATAAAGGCCCAAAGTTCCTGCACTACTTTCCGCAGTCCGTCATTCTTACGTCAGTGGAGTTCGATCATGCCGATATTTATGCTGACCTGGACGCGGTCAAGCTGGCATTCAAGCGGCTGGTGAACCTGGTACCGCGGAAGGGCAGGATCATTGCCTACGACGCAAACCAGAATGTGGATGAATGCATCGCCAGAGCGCTTTGTCCGGTGGAAAGGTATGGCATGAAGGAAGATTCGTTCTGGCGCATCACCAACCTTCAGTTTGAGCCCGAGCGGACCACCTGGACCGTGCTGCGCGACGGGAAAGAGCCGGTGAACTTTGAATTTGCCCTGGCCGGCGAATTCAACGTGCTCAATGCCACAGCGGCCGCAGCCATGGCGGCAAACCATGGGATTGATCCGCCGCAGATTGTTGAAGCGCTTAAGAGTTTCAAGAGTGTGAAGCGCCGCCTGGAAATCAAAGCTGAAATTGACGGCATTACCATCATCGACGATTTTGCCCACCATCCTACGGCCATCGCGGCCACGCTGGGCGCGTTGCGGGTGCGTTATCTCGGTGCGCGGCTATGGGCAATCTTTGAACCACGGTCGAACACGCTGCGCCGTAAAGTCCTGCAAAAAGAACTGGTCAGCAGCCTGGCAGTTGCGGATGAAATTGTGATCACGCCAATCTTCAAGCCAGAGGCTGTCCCGGAAGACGAGCGCTTGACGACCGCGTCAGTGGTGAATGGCCTTAAGCGGGCAGGAAAGCCGGCGCGTGAGCTTGCCGACGCCGACGCGATAGTTGAAGCCGTAGCGCCCGAGCTGCGCAGCGGTGACGTGGTGGCTATCCTTTCCAATGGCGGGTTCGGCGGAATCTATGAGAAGCTGCCGCGACGACTGGAAGAACTGCGTGGCGTGCAACGCGCATGATCAGCCGCGCCGTGGCATTCTGCCGAACACTGCTGGCACTCGTTTTCTGGATCATTCTTATTCCGCCCGCCGCTCTCATCGCCTTTCCCTGGACGCTCATCACTGGCAAAGTCGATTTCCTCTACTGGCTTGGCATGTGGCTGGCGCTGTCCGGCCCCAGGGTTGCCGGTGTAAAGGTCAAGCTGGTTGGCCTGAACAAAATCGATCCGGCGGGCACTTACATCTTTATGTCGAACCATGTTTCCAACCTTGACCCGCCGATCCTTGTGCCGCTGATTCCCGGACGCACATCCGTGCTGGCGAAAAAAGAGATATGGAAGATCCCTATCGTGAACAAGGCGCTGGACCTGGCGGAAATTGTGCCGGTGGAGCGCAGCAACCGCGATTCCGCCATCAGCAGCATCCGGCGCGCGGGTGAGGTGATGAAACATCACATCAACATGACAATCTTTCCGGAAGGCACGCGCTCACC
>JBAVUZ010000204.1:0-15302 GCA_049697035.1 Candidatus Angelobacter sp.
GTCTGTGATCACGTAAGCCACGCGTGGATCAAGCACCTGCGTTTTCTGCGGCTGGAAATTATCAATGACATCGCCGTTGGCATCGCGGACGGAACGAACCATGATGGGCGTTATGCGCTGGCCGTCATTGGTGAAGATGGTGTAAGCGGAAGCCATGTCCATGGGCGTGGCGTCATACGATCCCAGGGCCATGGCGGGCGTTGCGCGGACGGATGTAATCCCGGCCAGCCTGGCCAGGTTTGCCACTTTGTCATAGCCCACCATCTCGGCGACTTTCACCGTGGCGTTGTTGAGCGAGTGCGCCAGCGCAAACTGTGCGGTCACTTGTCCGTAATATTCTTCTTTGTAATTCCGCGGAGTGTAAACGTCATCGCCGTTGATGAAGGCCGTGGGTGAGTCGTCCACCATGCTGGCTGGAGTAAAAATGGGCTGCTCATTGGTCACAGCGTTGTTAATGGCCGCCGCATACACAAAAGGCTTAAAAATCGAGCCGGTTGGCCGCTTGGCCACCGCGTGATCCAACTGGCTGAAGCCGTAATTCCTTCCGCCGACGAGCGCAAGCACCTCGCCAGTGTGAGGATCAAGCGCCACCAGCGCAACCTGCGGGATAGGCCCGGGAAGCACCTTGGTCTCAAACTTGTTCTTGCCGACCTTTACCCTTTTAGTGCGCTGCTTCTTGATCTGCGCATCAACTTCTTTCAATCCAAGATCGACTGCCTGGGCTGCTGCCTGCTGCAACGTAGGATCAAGCGTGGTGTAAATGCGATAGCCATCCGCGTTCAAGTCCTCTTCAGCGTATTTGTTGACCAGTTGTTCCTTGATGAGATCAACGAAGTAAGGCGCGTCACTGGCTTCAACATTTTGTGGCGCCAGCTTGAGCGGAGTGGCCTTTGCGGCGTCCGCCTGGGCGCGCGTGATGTCGCCGGTTTCAACCATGGCTTCCAGCACAAGGTTTCTGCGGTCTTGCGCGCGCTCCGGATGCCGATACGGAGAGAGATAACTTGGCCGCTGCACCAGCCCGGCAAGCAATGCGGCTTCCGGCAGGTTGATGTCTTTGAGGTCCTTGCCAAAATACGCCTGCGCCGCCTCACCGAAACCAGTGATGGTGAATGAGCCGCGCTGTCCCATATCAACCTGGTTGGCGTAAAGCTCAAAGATCTGCTTTTTTGAGAACCGCTGCTCAAGCTCAATGGAGATAAGGATCTCCGTCATCTTGCGGGTCATCTTCTTTTCTGGCGAAAGAAAGAAGCCGCGAGCCACTTGCATCGTAATGGTGGAACCGCCCTGGCGATTGCCGCCCTGGCGCAGATCAACCCATCCGGCTTGCAGCAGCCGCCAATAATTCACACCGCTGTGATGGAAGAAACGACGGTCCTCAATTGAGGTAACGGCGTCCACCATCACTTTGGGAATATCGTCATACTTGACGAGACGCCGCTTGGAGCGTGCCTGGCCATCGAACAGGCCGGTGACAAGCTGCGGCTCAAGCTCATAAGCAGTGAGATCGCCGGCATCGCCCAGAGAGGCGATTTTATCCACGCGGCCATCTTTTACGCGGATCACAGCGCCTTCAGCGTTGTAATACGATTCTTCACCCGGCTTGATCTCAATGGAGTCTTTCATCACTTTATAGACGCCAAATTTTGACCGGCCCTGCTCGCCGACTTCTGTGTATCCGGCGTGGCGCAGGTAGTTGGAGATCTCTCGCGGGTCAGCCTTCTGGCCGATGCGGACATCGCGCGGCTGCGCGTAGATTTTGGCGGTGTTGGCGAAAATTGTTGGACCGCCCATACGCTTTTCAACAATCTTCTGGTACTTGATGTAGTAGTACGAGAAAACGCCGAACAGCACGAGGGAAAGGATAAGAAAAGCAGCGAGACCGGCCCGGAAAAACGGGTTTCTCAGGCTGCCACGCAAGCCTTTAGCACGAGGAATTTTTATTTTTATGGCCATGTTCCAAGTAGGCGGAGAGCGCCCTAATTATTCTCTCAGACGCATGGCGGGCCAGAGTTACCTGCTGGTGCTGAGAAGTTTCTGTCCTTCTCTATTATACCGATTTTTAAATCCGTTTATTCAGCGAATTAGCGGTAAATTCCAGATCGACCGGATGTACAACCATGTCCACATGGATCTTATATTTTACTGAGATCCCAAGGCCGTCCCCTTTGCGGGTAACAGTCACCTGGTCTTCCTTGAGCTTGATATCTTCAGTATCGGCTTTGGTCACCACGATCTTCTTGAGGTCATCATCGCTTACGGTTGTGTAACTGTTTTTTCGCGCAATGTCATCCAGTGCGTCCTGGAACTGGTAATTATTGAAGTACGGCGGAATCATGTTCCAGGCGACGTAGAACGCCGCCACCATCACTCCAAGTGCGATAAATCCTTTTAGCTTTGCCATAAAACCAACGGTTTAATCTCCTTCAAGGCCGCACCATTTGCGCGAAAGTTGTCTCAATGCCGGGGATGTTAGCATCCTCGGATTTCCGTGTCGAGCGGGAAACCACTTCGACCATCCCTTCCGTAACCTTCTTACCAACATTGATTCTGTAAGGTATTCCCACTAGATCGGCGTCCTTGAATTTCACTCCAGCGCGCTCATCGCGATCATCCAGCAGAACGCTAAATCCCGCGCCCTCCAGCTTTTGCGCGATTCCTTCCGCAGCACCTATGATCGCCGCGTCTTTCACGTTCGTCGGCGTGATCACCACATCAAACGGCGCTATCTGCGGCGGCAGCCAGAAACCGTCGGCATCATTATTCTGTTCGATCGCCGCCGTCAAAATCCGTTCCACGCCGATGCCATAGCAGCCCATAATCGGCATCACTTCTTTTCCGTCTTTATCCAGCACGGTTGCGCCCATCGATTTCGAATACTTGTATCCCAGCTTGAAGATGTGCCCAATCTCCATCGCCCTGCCCACCACCAGCACTCCACCGCAATTCGGACATCCCTCACCCGCCGCAGCGTTGCGCAAGTCAACCCACTCCGTGGGATGGAAATCCCGCAGCGGCGTAACGTTCTTCAGGTGGTAATTTTCTTTGTTCGCGCCCGAGACCAGGTTCTTCCGGCCCTTCAGCGCCGTATCCGCCAGCATCAGCGGCAGCGCATCCAGGATGATCGCTTGCGTCACGCTTCCAAGCTGTTGCGCGCCCGCGGCCAGCGCCGGGACTTTCACCGGCCCCAGGTATCCGGCGGGCGACATGAACACCCGCTGAATCTCTTCTTCATGCATCGGACGAAACTCTTTGCCATCCAGCGCCGATGTCAGCTTGGCTTCATTCAGCGTATGATCGCCGCGCAGCAACACAATCACCGGCCGCGTCTTTACCTGCCCCGGATTCTTCTTGTCCGGCTCAACCTGCATCAGCGCCAGCGTCTTGATCTTCTGCGTCGGAGAAACGCTCAGAAACTTTGCCACCTCTTCAATCGTCTTCATGCCCGGCGTGTGCACTTCTTCCGGCGCGCCATCGCCCGGCAAGTCTGTGGCCGCCGCAAGTTGTGACGTGGCTTTCTCCAGGTTCGCGGCATAGCCGCATTTTTCGCAGCTCGCAACCATGTCTTCGCCCGCCTCGGTCATGCACATGAACTCGTGTGACGCCGATCCGCCCATCGCGCCGGAATGCGCTTCCACCACGGCATACTTCAACCCGCAACGATCAAATATCCGACGATACGTCTCGTAATGCTTCTTGTAACTCACGTCCAGACCGGCCTCGTCGATATCAAATGAATACGCGTCTTTCATCGTGAACTGCCGCACGCGTATCAGCCCCGACTTCGGCCTTGGCTCGTCTCTGAACTTGTTCTGTATCTGGTACCAGATCTGCGGAAGCTGCTTGTAGCTACGCAGTTCTTTGCGCGCGATATCGGTCATCACCTCTTCATGCGTCATGCCCAGGCACAAGTCCGCGCCTTTGCGGTCTTTCAGGCGAAACATGTTTTCGCCCATCACCTGCCAGCGTCCGCTCTGCTCCCACAATTCGCGCGGATTGAGCGCCGGCAACAGGAACTCCTGGCCAATCTTGTTCATCTCCTCGCGGATTACATCGATGATCTTCAATATTGACCGCTGGCCCATGAACAGGTAGGAGTAAATGCCGGCGCCGAGCTGCCGTATGTATCCCGAGCGGACCAGAAACTTGTGGCTGGCGACCTCGGCGTCCGCCGGGGCCTCGCGTAGCGTGGGAATAAAAAGTTGTGACCAACGATGCATGGAATGCAGTCCTCAGTGCTTGGTATTTAGTAATTGGCAAAAGCCGTGATCGGGGTAAACAATTATTGTAACAAGGCTGGTTCTGCTTTTCTGATCAGTGTTGTCCATGTTCATCAGTGGTGAGAATTGGTTTTCTCCGCTCTTCTCCGTGGTAAGTTTTGCCCCGATCCGCGCTCATCTGCGCAAATCCGCGGTAGGCCTTTGCTTTCGCCGCGCCACCGTGGTAGACGTTGCCTTTTCCGATCACCAGATCACCCGATTTTCCTCCGTATTCCTTCGTCTCCTTTTTTGGTAAACGGTTTTGCTTTTTTCAATTTTGGCACTCATGGCAATTTTGGCAATTCCTTCGTTCGCGTTACTTGCGTCACTTTCCATCCCGGACGAATACAGCCAACTCCAAGTTACAATGTGTGGAAAAGAGGTATATATTGTCGCCCATGACCACTGTTCCCTCGACTTTATCAGCCGATGTCAGACGCTTGACGTCCGAGCTAACACGGTTGGTACAACGGCTCCAGTTAGAGCCCGCTCCGGACCCTGCAACGGTGCAGGAATTTCGCTATGCCGTGGACAACGTCCGTCTGGCTGCCTGGAACGTTAGCGAACTGATCTATGCGCGCCAGGGAGAGAAAGCCACGGATACCATGGTTGGATTTTTGGCCGGGGAACGTTTGCGTCGATTTGACCAGTTGGCAAAAAACATTTGCGCGGACGTCGAACGGCGAGCGGTCACGTTCAAGACCAGTGGCATGACGTCGCTCTTTCATTCTGTGAATACACTCCATGACCTCTTAAAGCAAAGCCTCAAAGAGCACCAAGCACAAGACCTGCACACAAAGTAAGGATCAGTCTTATTGAGTCGCTTCTCAAGGCGGCAATACGCCTCGTCGGTAAGAAATTGCTCTTCCTATCACGGCGATCTTCCCCCTCCGCTTCCTCCGTTCCTCTGCGTTGCAAAGGTTTTGGTTTTCCTGATTTCCTGTTGAATCAAACCCAATCGTGGTGCATGATATTCGCCCTATGCAAACCCTCAACGTGGGCGCAGGCCGTTCCGATCAAGACTACAAAGCCGCAGAAGAACAGCGCCTTGCTGATCTCCGCAGTGACGTCCAGAGCTACGCGATGTATTTCTTCGTCGCCGCCGGCCTCGCCGGCCTGGGCACGGGCTTGCTTCCGATCAGGCTGTTCGCCTTCGTCAATATCGGATTCATTGACCTACTAACGTTTTATGGACGCGAGTTGGTTCGGGCGAATCCTCTTCTATTGCGCGCTGCGGCAGCCGCATGGGTGCTTGCCCTTGTGGGCTTGGGTTTGGCGGGACGTAAGAGCCAGCGTTGGGCCTTTTGGGTTGGCGTGATTCTTTACGCGGCAGATATGATGCCCCTCATCGCCATGTTTTCACTTTGGGCTTTTGGTATTCATGGTTTCTTCATTTTCCAATGGTTCAAGGGACAACGAGCCCTGGGAGAACTCAAGGCCGCCGCCTCCTCTCGCGAAGACCTCAGCCGTTCAGCGGTTGGCAATCAGCAGTAAGTTTTGGCTAAGCGGGTATTGTAGCAAGCTGGTTTCTGGCTTTTCTGATCAGTGTCATCCGTGTTGATCAGCGGTGAGGTTTTGGGTTTTTCCTAATGAGCGCTTATCCGCAAATCTGCAAGCGAATAGCTTGCGCAATTCTCCTATTGACACTCGCATACCCTGCAGTCCAAGATAACGCCGGAACCACATCTTCCCTAAATGCCTTTCAGTTAAGGATTCGCATGAAAAAGCGTTGGAACAGACTGGCCATAAGTGCAGCTATCGCTTTGATTTCCTTTTCAGCCCACAGCCAGCAACCCGCCGCTTCGGCCGCTCAAACCCCAACCCCTGCTCAAATAACGATCAGTCCCGGGACCCTGATTCAGGCGGAAATGAGCAACGACGTCGACGCAAAGAAGGCCCATGCTGGTGATATATTTCGGGCCCGTATCTGGGGAGAAGTCCGCAGCGGCGACAAAATCATCCTGCCGCAAAAGACGGTCCTTGTCGGACACGTGGTGGATGCCCAGCCGCGTACAAAAGACAACCCGGAATCCAGGCTAACGATAGCCTTCGATAAGGCCGTCCTCAAAAACGGATCCGAACTTCCACTGCGCGGCGTAGTGGAACGCGTCCAACTTTCCCCTATGGCGGTGGCCGCGGCCACGGAAGCTAACGCCCGTTCTTACAATCCGGGGCTCAATTCGGGCAGCACCACCAACATTGCCATGCCGGCCCAGGTACCATCACCGGGAGAAGGCGGCGACAAAAATCAACTGGCAACTCCAGGCCCAACCAACATCCGGGACACAAATATCCTTACCCAGGGTGACGCTGCCGGAACCCTTACGCTGCTCAGTTCCCACAACAAAACAGAAGTCAAACTAAAGCGCCTTGCTTCAATTGACGTGCGCATCACGCATGCGGGCGAGTAATAAGTTCTGCCGTGACAAGGTTTTTGTTCTTTCCCATCACCCCATCTCTTCTCCGCGTCTCTGCGCCTCCGCGGTGAAAAGCCTGATCTGCGTTTCATCTGCGTAAATCTGCGGCGACAATGTTCTGTGGCTAAGCTGATTTTGACCGCTTGTTTTGCCTGGCATCATCAGTCGGTTTGGGTTGCGTGGCCTCATGGGGCTGTCCTGAATCAGCCAGCACCTCGCGCAGCACGCTATCAATCACGTCCACTGCCTGGCGGACGGAGTCCGTGGCTTCCGCCTGCGCCACGTAGGTCAGGCATTCAATCGCCTGCAGCGCATTGCGGATGCGGTCATTCATTTGCAGAATCATTTCCATCCGGCGCACCATCTCCAACTGCCGTTCGCGGATGGCGTATTGCCAGCGCAGCGCAAAAACAAACGTCACCGCCGTGGCAATGCATGTGCCCACAATGCGCAATGGCCCGGTGCGATGAAGCCAGTCATCATAGATCAGCCACTGCGTGAGCAACGACGCTGTCAGCACAGCGACCGCCGCCCCGGCCGAAACCAGGACAATCTTCGCCCGAGACCAGATGGGACGAGTCGACTGGGTCTTTTTCATAAGACGGAAAGGAAAGACAAAACAATTCTACCAATGGCCGGGATGCGTGGGGATTTTGTTTGCGACGGAATTGGCACAACCACTGCCTTGCG
Source organism: Candidatus Angelobacter sp. (assembly GCA_049697035.1). Classification (GTDB taxonomy): domain Bacteria; phylum Acidobacteriota; class Terriglobia; order Terriglobales; family Acidobacteriaceae; genus Angelobacter. The sequence continues at coordinate 7,364 of JBAVUZ010000204.1, forward strand.
TTGGCTCCAGGCGGTTGTTGAAAGTATTGGTCAAGGTGATGGAGGACCGCCTATGGTATCCGGGTTGTCACATCTGAGAGATCTCGGACCGATATATCGATTCCGTGGCACTTGACAGCTTCGAAATCGAGCTCTCGACGCCCCTTGTACGTCAACTCAAGATGGTTTGGCGTTAGCCAGTTCATCCCCACCTTCATACCACCGGGCCCCGCTGGGCCTTCCGTGAACGCCAATATTATAGTCGGAGGCTGTGAACCGCTGATCCAGTTGAGATACACACGGGTCCCAATGTCTCCTGTCCCGATTCCGCTCGTCTGGATCGTCTCAGCCGTCGCAATCATCTTCCCATCCGGGGATCGGCTCTCTGCAGACCAAGTTGTTTTTGGACCATCACAGCCGGCTACCGTGACACACACCGTAAAGATTAGCAGCAAAATCGATTTTCCCATCGAAGCGATACCAGATGCTCCGGTCTGATTTATCCGTCCTGATGTGATTCTACTTAGAATCACTTGTGACATAGTGGCACCACCGCCAGAGCTAAGCTGTCCAGTGAAAATACCATAGACAAGAGGTCGAGTTGGTATATGCCACTTCAAGACGAGATCTTAGTCGAAGCTGACCTTCGCTTGTCTTGCCAAACAATAATGGAAAGCAGTAAAGCAGTAGTGATCAACGGCCAGTCGAAACCGACCGACATGGCTATACCATAAAGGCTTGGCCAATTGATCCACGAGTAATAGCTGTGTACGAAGATAAAAAGCACCCACATTAATGTTGCCGCCCAACGCACAGAAAACGAGGAGGTGAGCATGACAATTGGTGAGATCACCGGTGCTATAAAGAAGAGACGCTCGAAAGCACCTACGCGCCCGCCAAAAACAAATAAGCCGCCACTGCTGATCGCAGCATAGAACAATATCGCAAAGCCGAAGAGACAAAACAGTATCCGCCTTGTGATCCGATAAAGTGATGACGAGAGATGCGAACTGACGCAAGCAAATATCGCAATCAGCCCAAAAGACAAACAGAGCCACATATTCCATGGAGTTCCATATTTAAGTGATAACAAAAGGCCCCCTAAGGTTTTTCCGAATGGCTCTTTAAGATTAGCTTGGATAACACTGATCGAAAAACTGGGGTTCGGCGGGGTATCCCCGGGGTTGAATCGTATAAGCTTTTAGAATCCTAATTGAACGGTAGGGGGTGGGGTGCTAGAACACCGACATGGCCGTGATCGGGAGACCAATTTTTCACCAAAGGAAGCAAACCCGTGATGAAAGAGAAAGCAGAGCACAAGATCAACCTTATTGAGGACGCGGATGCGACCGGTGAGCTCGCGATAGTCTATGACGAATGGCGCGCGCACTCAGGACGGCAGCAGATGCCGGGGATATTGAAGTGCTTCAGTCATCGCCCTGATTTCCTGCGCCAGGTAATGGCGTTCAGCAACGGCGTGCATTTTTCTGAAGGCCATCTTGACCGCAAGACAAAAGAGGCGATTGCCAGCTATGTGTCGTATCTGAATCGTTGCCCTTATTGACTGGACTCTCATGCTTACTTCCTGCGTGTTCAGGGAGCCGGAGACAAAATGGTGGCGGCGATCGTGGAGGGCAATCTCGACAATGCAGGTTTATCGGCAAAAGAACGCGCACTGCTTGACTATGTAAAAAAAGTGACGGAAGCTGCCCCGCGCACTACACCGGAGGACGTGCAGCAACTGCGCAATGCCGGCTGGACCGAGCCGCAGATTGCCGAAGCGGTTTACGTCACGGCGATGTTTGCTTTCTTCAACCGAGTAGCCGATGCGTTTGGAATCGATGCCCCAGGCTATCTTGAGATGAACGCGGTGACAGGATAAAGAATTAGGCGAAAGGCACGTATGCATATCCCATGGCTGAGGTCGCTAAGAAAAATCCTGGTGTTTGGGCTGGGCCTAATCGTTTTAGTATGGTTAGCCGGTTGCGCGTTGATCTACTCCAATATGCGCAAACCGCCGGAAGAATTCGGGCGGTTCATGACCAGAATTCCCGCTCCAGTGGCATTCATGGCCTTTCCCTTTGAAACGCTGTGGACACATGCTCGCTCGGGTACAGTAAACGTTGGAGACGCCGCGCCGGATTTCACGCTGCTGAAGACCGACAAGAGCGAGCGGATTCAGCTTTCAGAACTGAACCAGAAGCAACCTGTGGTCCTCATCTTCGGGAGCTACACTTGACCGCCGTTCCGGCGGGAGGTTCCCGCCCTCAATCGTCTCTACGAGCAGTACCAGGGTAAGGTCGCGTTTCTGGCCGTTTACATCACTGAAGCGCATCCCAGCGACGTTTGGCAGATGCAGAGCAATATCAAAGACGATGTTGTTTTACCCAGCCCAAAAAATGCAGCGGAGCGCGCTTCCGTCGCCAGCACATGCGTGAGGAAACTTGGGATCAAATTTCCTGCGGTATTGGATGAATTTGGCAATTCAACCGAAACCCACTACACCGCGTGGCCCGACCGCATTTATCTCATCGATCAACGAGGCCGAGTGGCATACAAAAGCCTGCCAGGCCCATTTGGGTTCCATGCGGACGATCTTGCCGCTGCACTTTCGCGTGTGATGAAAACATAATTCGGCACAGGACTGGGCCTGTGGATCACGCAGAATATCGTTGAGAACATGGCGGAACAATCCATGTGAAGAGCCGCACCGGACTGGCGAACCATGAAACCGCTTTTTCAATTTTCCTGCCCATGGATGGAAAGGGCCGTAGCTCACGGTCAAACGCGATGGCAGATGCATTCAGCGCAATTGCACATTAACCGAGCAAAAAAATGCAAGATCTTTCCTAATATTGGCTTTACCGAAGGCGGGCAACTCCGATCATTCTTCCTAACTTATTGCTAAGAAATAACTTCTAAGATTGCTCTCATGCAGTAGAGATGGCTGCCAAAATGCGCATGTCTTTTACAGAACCCCCGGGCCAGTCTGAAAGTGTGTAACCGTGCAGGTGTACTGCGAGGAAAAACCGCCTCGTGGAGAGTGCTCGCTCAGGTCCCGGCACGGTCAGTCTCACCGGGATTTCCAAAGCTTACGGCGGTTGAAGCGGGGCAAATCAGTTGGGTTACAGAAGGACGTGTTTCATCTTGATTGGGCTATCCAAAGTGATTATTGCGAGTGACTGCCAATGATTCCGGCTGTTGTGCTGGGCGGCAATCTGGGCGGCCTGGGCGTTGTGCGGAGCCTGGCCGGCGGCGGCATGCCCATCTTTGTTGTCGATAAAGGACATGGCTGCCCCGCGGCCTGGTCTCGCTTTGCGCGATTCGTCAACCTGACCAGCGTGGGCGGCAGCGACCTTGTAAAAGAGCTCATCAACCTGTCAATCCGCATTGGCGAGCGACCCGTTCTTATTCTTACGACTGATGCCGATGTCAATACAGTCTCAGCGTTTCGTAAAGAGCTGGAGCCCTTTTTCCGCTTCACCTTGCCTGGTCCCGAGATGGTTCAAACTCTTTACGACAAAGCCCAGTTTCAATTGCTGGCAGAGCGCGAAGGGTTATCGGTTCCTCGCGGTACGATTCTGGCGAATCCTTCCGAATTTCCGCTCATCAGGACGCTAACGCCGCCGCTCGCAATCAAACCCGCCGATAAGGCGCCGCTGGTTTCAAAGCAGGAGAATGACCGTCCCGTCCGTGTGGAAGACTGGGACGAGGCAACGGTCTGCGCCGCAAAAATGATGGAAAAGGCCGGACGCCTTGCCGTCCAGGAGTGGATCGAAGGGGACGATAGCGACATTTATTTCAGCCTGTTTGTCTGTTCCTCTGAAGGTGAGGTCTTGGCCAGTTTTGCCGGTCGCAAGCTGGTGTGTTTTCCTCCAGCCGTAGGCATCACGGCAATGTGCGCCGCAGCCCCCCATATGGATGAAGAGCTCGCGCGGCTGACCCAGCAGTTCGCCAAACGCGTCGGATACAAGGGAATTGGGAGTCTGGAGTTTAAAAAGGACCGGCGGACCGGGAAGCTTCTCATTATTGAACCGACGGTTGGCCGCATAGATTGGCAGGAGGAGATTGCGACGTTGTGCGGAGTCAACATTCCTCTGATTGCGTACAGGGCGGAAACCACCAGTATTGCGGTCCGCGAATCCGCCACACCGACATCACGCGTGATGTGGCGTTCGTCCATGCTCCACCGCCTGCCGGCCGGGAATGCGCCACAAGGGGCTTCCCTGCGCGATGGGTACTTCCGGCTCAACGATCCACTACCAGGTCTGTATTACTACGCCATTGAGTTATTTCCGCTGGCCACCAGAAAAGTTTTCAGATGGATGGTCGAAAAGGGAAAGGCGCCTGGGCGAGCTTTCCAGGCCGCGAGAAAAAACAAACTAAGCTTCAATCGGAGTCATCGAATGTCGATTTCCAACACGGTCATTGTCGGCGCCGGGCCGTACGGCCTATCCATTGCGGCCCATCTGAAAGCTGCGGGAATTCCATGTCATCTTTATGGCACACCGCTTGAGAGCTGGCGCAAGTTCATGCCGCAGGGAATGGTCTTGAAGTCGGAGCGGTTCGCCTCGAATCTTTGGGACCCGCGCGGGCAATTCACTTTGGAGCGTTACTCGGCCGAACACAAAATTCCCTATCAGCCCGCCGGCGACCCGCTTCCCCTGACGGACTTTCTCCGCTATGCGGAATGGTTTCGTGAGCGGGCTGTCGGCGAATCCATTGACGTGAAAGTCACCAACGTGCAGCGTACACGTGCGGGCTTCTTGCTGGATTTTGCGGGAGCACCGTCGATTGAGGCGCGGCGTGTCGTCCTAGCCACGGGACACATGGCGTTCCGCGTGGTACCACAGGAGTTGGCGAACCTTCCCGAGCCATTGTGTTACCACAGCGCCAAGCTGCGTGATTTTTCGGGCTTTGCCGGGCGCGACGTCACATTGATTGGAGCGGGCCAATCCGCGCTGGAATGTGCGGCCCTTCTCTCTGAAGCAGGCGCCCATGTCCGGCTGATCGTTCGCGATAGTCAAATTCGCTGGAACGCTGTGCGCAACGGACATCGTTCATTGGCCCACAGGGTCAAGAATCCCGAATCCGGACTTGGGTTTGGCTGGGAAAGCTTCGTGGTATCGGAAATGCCTCAATGGTTCCGGCGACTTCTCCCAACGCACTTGCGCCATCGGTATGTAGCCAAAACGTGGGGACCTTCCGGGGCCTATTGGCTCAGGCAGCGCGTTGAAGGTCGAATTGAGATTCTCTTGAGTTCCAAAGTGTGTCAAGCGAAAGCCGAACATGGACGGGTCTGCCTGGAAGTTCAAGGTCCGGAGGGAATAAAAACGGTTAAGACTGATCACGTGATTGCAGCCACAGGATACAAAACTGATCTTGACCGCCTGGACTATCTGGGCCGGGACCTAAAGCAGAGCATCGCGCACCAAGGTGGCGCTCCGGTTCTCGATTCGCAATTCGAAACCTCGGTTCCCGGACTTTTCATCGTGGGAATGGCCAGCGCTCCAACGTTCGGTCCGGTAATGCGTTTTATGTTTGGCGCAAAACACGTTGCCCCGGTTCTTACCGACCGCCTGCGCGCCCTCGCGGCTTAGAGTAATAACAGGCAGGGTCGCCTAACCTTTCCTGTTCTTCTCTACCGCTCACCCCCGCGTTTCTGAAGCAAACTTTTACCACGTTAGTAAAGTTAGGTACACGTCCTGAAAAAGAACTGCCCGGGAATGTGACCGGGCGCACAATTTTATTCGGGCATCTTGGTTAGCATTAAGTCAGGTAGCCGGTCAGCCGTGTGGCGATCGGTTCTTCGATTTGCTCGATTCGAGAACTCGGGTCACGATATCGCAAGGGATGTCCGGCGCTTTTGAAGGGGGTCTAATTATGAGACACCTTAAGTTTCTCGCTCTGCTGGCTCTTTTGGTTCTGCCCGCAGCGTATTCACAGGCGCAGGTTTCGTTCGGCGTCCAGATCGGGCCAGGCTACGGTTATTACAATCCGCCTCCGGTGTGCGAATACGGGTTTTATTCCTATTATCCATATGACTGCGCACCTTATGGTTACTGGGGCCCGAACTATTTCGTGGACGGAGTGTTCATCGGCGTTGGGCCCTGGAGCAACTTCTACTACCGGTATCCTGGGTTCTATCGGCCGTTTTACTTTAACGGCGGCTTCGGGTTCCATGATGGCTTCCACCGCTTCGGCTATGACGGGTTCCACGACGGATTCCATAGCTTTCGTGGCAACGACCATTTCCATGACGGGTACCGCGGCTTTAGCGGCGGTGGCCGTAATTACAGCGGCGGAAGATCTTATGGCGGTGGTGGATCACGCTACAGCGGCAGGTCATATAGAGGCGGTCACTCATATAGCGGCGGAAGATCATATAGTGGCGGTCGTTCGTACAGCGGCGGTGGATCGCATAGCAGCGGCCGGGCCTATGGTGGCGGCAGGTCATCTAGTGGCGGCGGATCGCACAGCGGTGGTCATTCAAGCCGCGGTAGTGGATCGCACAATAGTGGCCATCGCTAAACGACGATGAAGAATCGAACGCAAAGAAGACCACAAACATTAGGGAGCACGGCGCTCGTCGTGCCCCCTCTGACTCTCTGCAGAGAAATCCTTCCGCTCTTTATCGACGGGTGCAATTTTTCACTTCCCTCGGCAGACCTACCAAGCATTGTAAAGTTACGTTAAGCTGCTGATAAGACTTGTACGGATCGGGCCGTTTCCGCAACTATTCGCTCGAATCTTAGTTCCAATTAAGTGAGAAGCTGGTTTAGATCACGCGGCCATCGGTCTCTTAAAGGCTGGGATTCAAGAGACTGGTCGAAAGATCGCGATGGCGTCCGGCGCTCTGGAGGCGGTTCTTATGAGACACCTGAAGTATCTCGCTTTGCTCGCTCTTCTGGCTATACCCGCAGTGTACCCACAGGCACAGGTTTCCATCGGCGTGCAGATCGGGCCGAGCTACGGTTTCTACAACCCGCCTCCGGTTTGCCCATACGGGTTTTATTCTTATTATCCGTTTGACTGCGCACCCTATGGCTACTGGGGCCCGGACTACTTCGTGGACGGAGTATTCATCGGCGTTGGGCCCTGGAACAACTTCTATTACAGCAATCCTGGGTACTATCGCCCCTTTTATTTCAACCGCGGCTTTGGGTTCCATGACGGATTCCGCAGCTTCCACGGAGACGACCATTTCCATGATGGGTTCCGCAGCTTTCATCGCGACGACCACTTCCATGACGGGTTCCGCAGCTTCCACAACGACGGCAGGTTCCGCAACGATGGCCGCGGCTACCGAAGTGACAACCGTGATCACTTCCGCGGCGGTGACGGGTATCGCGGCTTCAATGGCGGCGGCCGCAATTACAACGACGGAAGGTCTTACGGCGGCGGTCGCGGCATGGGCAACGGCGGCGGCAGATCTTATGGCGGCAATCGCGGCATGGGCAACGGCGGCGGCCATTCCTACAGCGGAGGATCCCACAGCGGCGGTGGCGGGTCTTACGGCGGCGGCGGTCATTCAAATGGCGGTGGTGGATCACGCAGTGGTGGCCGGCGCTGAAGCAGCGTTGAATTAAGACCACAAACATTAGGGGGTACGACGCTCGTCGTGCCCCTTTGACCTTCCGGCGGCTCCACCATCACATCGTACGATCGTAATTCGACTATCTTCTGTCAAGGCCGAAGCGCGCGCAGAAATTCGGCTCTTTTTTCCAGCATCATCTCTCTCCAATTCTGGGAATCACAATGGTGAAAATTCCAGCTGAAACAGCCCTCATGTCTGGCAGCGTAATGATGAAGAAGGCGTGTCAGTGACGGAGACATTCAAATTAACGCCTGAGCTCTTGCCGTCGGATGAAGTACTCACTTATGCTCCCGGCATTTATCAGGAGCGGGTAAATAAGCAATTCGATATCCGCATGGTGATTATGGGCCACAGGGTTTATTC